>JBDSVO010000095.1:0-14489 GCA_039927215.1 Gemmatimonadaceae bacterium | reverse complement strand
TGACCGCGGATCGTCCATGCCGACGTAGCCTCCGCGCACGCGCATGATCGCGGTCACCTCCGCCTCGGCGATTCCCTGCAGTGCCGTCGCATGGCCCATGTCGTTCAACCTTTTTATCGTTGCTGCGTCCAGACCCCCGGGCTCGTATTTCAGGATATCCGGCAGCGCCTGGTGGTGAATTCTTGGCGCGCTCATCGCGTCGGCCAGCGTCATGCGGTTGTCGATCACGTTGAGAATCACCTGCGCAGTACTCGTGATGATTCGCGGCCCGCCACGCGCGCCGAGCACGAGTAGAACATTTCCGCGAGGGTCGAGGACGATTGTTGGCGACATCGCGCTCAGCATTCGCTTGCCTGGGGCGATCGCGTTTTTCTCACTCTGCACCAGACCGAACTGGTTAGGCTTTCCCGGCTGCGAGGTGAAATCGTCCATCTCGTTGTTCATGAAAAACCCCGCGCCGCGGATCAGCACTCCCGAGCCGTAGAGGCTGTTCAGCGTTGTCGTAGTGGCTACGGCGTTTCCGTGCGAATCGACAATCGAATAGTGGGTGGTCTCGGTACCTTCGCGCACCTGAGTCGCAAGCGTCGCGGTGGGCGTGTGGTGGTCGAGGGCGATCGTTTTGTGGAGCTGACGCGCATACTCCTTGCTCGTCAGCTGCGCGACGGGAACTGTTACAAACGCAGGATCCCCGAGCTTCGCGTTGCGATCGACGAATGCGCGCTGGAACGCAGCTGCTACAAGATGGAAGTACTGCGCGGTTCCGAATTGCGAAAGTGAAGCAAACGGCTCCAGAATGTTGAGTGACTCACCGAGCGTAATTCCGCCCGAAGAGGACGGAGGCATCGTCAGCAGCGTGTGTCCCCGATACGTCGTTCGAAGCAGCTCGCGCCATACGGGCTGGTATTGCCCGAGATCTTGCGCGGTGATCATGCCACAGGCTCGGGACGCTCGCTGGCGACCGACCAGGGTTGCCGGACAATCGCGCTGCATCTCATCAGCAATCTGCTGTGCCACTCGGCCGCGATAGAATCCCGCGTGTCCCTCACGTGCGATGATGCGAAGAGTCTCCGCGAGGTCGCGCTGAACGAGTCGCGAACCCACCGTAATCGGCGTTCCGCCAGGGAAAAAGATCTCGTCGCCGGCGAATTGCCGAATCAGCGCTGTCTTACCCGCTACCGATGCCGCAAGTGCGCTGTCGACCACGATCCCTTCCACCGCCATTTTGATCGCGGGCGCCATAACCTTGTCGAGCGGCATCGTCCCGTAACGCGCCAGCGCCGCGGTGAGTCCGGCTACGGCGCCCGGCACTCCCGAAGCTGCGCGCCCGACAACGACCGCCTTCGTCAATGTGCCCGCCGAATCGATGTACATGTCCCGCGACGCGGCTGCCGGTGCGACTTCGCGATAATCAATCGCGGCAGCCCTTCCATCGGCCATGCGGATGACCATGTACCCTCCGCCGCCGATGTTGCCGGCCTCCGGAAGCGAAACCGTGAGCGCGAAACCAACTGCAACCGCCGCGTCGACGGCGTTGCCGCCGGCACGAAGAATTTCTGCACCAGCTTCGCTCGCGAGGCGGGTGTTGCTCGCGACCATCGCGTGCTCTGCGAATGTCGCCGACCGGCCTGCGGGGTAACGCCATCCCGCAGGAAAGGCCGTGGCGACTCGAGGCGGAATGCCAGCCGGGGGGTCGGTCGCTGTCTGAACGGATGGTGCGCACGCGGCTACAAGAATCGCCAGCACACCGGATGGAACAACACTCAACACATTTCTCATCAGCTGTCGATTGTACTCATTGGGCAATTTGCAGCCTATCGGCGCCTTGCGCGATTGCCGAAGCCCATCCTGAAGTTGAGTCGTGTCGTTCGCTGGGTCAGCGTATTGCTCTCGTTATTCGCGAGCCCCTTCCGTTCGTGCAGCACGAGCCCGTAGTCCTGAACGATGCTCACCTGCATTGTCGGGTTGAACGAGTACCCAAAGCCATAGCCGAAAGTGAAGAATGGGTCGACGCTTCCATCAGTGGGCGCGAGCTTGGCTCCGTCCGAATCGCGTGTCAGGTTCCGGTACATCGCAGCACCCGCCGATACCTCGAGGACCTGATGCAGTCCCTGAGACCCTCCGGCATGGAATGAAACACCGAGCGATGTGAGATCCAGATGCGCATCACAGCGTCCGCAGCTCGCGCCCGAGTAAACAAACGGAACGTCGACATACGTCAGGACGCCGCCAAGCGAGAACTGGTTTTGCAATGCCTTCTCGAGAGCACCGCGAAACTGCCAGCTCATTCCCTCACCGAAGTCCCAGGTGCTGTTGGTCGCACCATCGCTGATCCCATTCGCTCCAAAAAGACCAACGCTGAGGGATCCCCACATCGAGGGCTCGCTGACAATGGGCGCGCGACGGCGGACCTGCGCATCTGCCGATGACCCCGCAACGACAACGAGAGCGATAAGAATGTATTTGTTCACATAAACTCCGAGTTCTTGCGGCTCGCTCGAAGCGGCCGGTAAGTTAGGTCGTGATTCACCCCGCAGGACCCCGAACGGGATGATTGATCCAAGGGTCACCGAGCGTCGCAATCCGCGGACCGCTTCGATCGATCTCGCCAGTCCACAGGAGATCGTGGATGTCATAAACGCGGAAGACCGCATGGTTCCCGACGCGGTCTCCAGCCAGCGAGAGCAGATTGCCGCTGCGATTACTCTCGCCGAAAACGCGTTTCGAGCCGGAGGACGGCTCTTTTACATCGGAGCAGGAACATCAGGGCGTCTTGGCGTCCTCGATGCGAGCGAATGTCCACCAACGTTCGGTACTGATCCTGAAATGGTGCAGGGAATCATCGCCGGCGGCCTTCCCGCGCTTACACGGTCACAGGAAGGCGCGGAAGACGTTGCGGAGAACGGCGCGAAAGCGATGGATGATCATGGCATTTCAGGGAACGATCTCGTCATCGGAATCGCCGCATCGGGAACCACGCCATACGTGCACTCTGCACTCCGGCGCGCGCGCGAGCTCGGCGCGAAGACCGCTATCATCTCATGCTCCGAGCCGCCCGCGGCCGTTGTCGAGGACGTCGATGTCGCAATTCTTCCAATTGTTGGTCCCGAAGCCGTGACCGGTTCTACACGAATGAAAGCGGGCACGGCAACAAAGCTCGTTCTCAACATGGTCACCACAGGCGCGATGATCCGACTAGGCAAGACATATGGAAACCTGATGGTCGACCTCAAGGCTACGAACAACAAGCTCAAGGATCGCAGTGAGCGAATTGTCGTCGAAGTCTGCGGTGTGTCCCGCGCCGAGGCGCGTGAGCTCCTCGAGGCCGCCAACAAAAGTGTGAAAACAGCGATCGTTATGCAGAAGCTTGGGCTTTCGCGCGAAGAAGCCGAGTCCGCCCTGGCGCGCGCGGGGGGAGTTATCCGCCGTGCCATACCTGACGCTCCACCGCCGGTAACAGAATGAACGAGCCACCCCCCCGACTAAAACAATCTCGGCAACCGAGCAAGCGACAAACCCGGTCGTCCGGTAAAGAAGAACGCGGCACGCTGATGGTCGGTCTCATGTCGGGTACCTCGCTCGACGGGGTCGCCGCGGCGGTGGTGCGCTTCACCGATCGCGACGCGGGCGTGACCGCCGAGCTTGTCGGATTTACGCAGCATGCATACACGCGGGAGCAGCACGATCGGCTCGCGCGCGCTCTGGTTCAGGGCAGTCCGGCGGATTACTGCCGGCTCGGCTTCGACCTTGGCGAGTGGCTGGCAAACGCAGCAGCGACAGCAATCACAGAGGCAGGTGTTGGGCGCGGCGAAGTCGCAGCGGTTGCGTCTCATGGCCAATCCATCTGGCACGAGCCGGGACATTCGACCTGGCAGATCGGAGAGTCCGCAGTGATTGCTGAACGCCTCGGACGTCCGGTAGTAAGCGACTTTCGCGTGAGAGACGTTGCAGCCGGCGGGCAGGGAGCGCCCCTGGTCCCAATCGCCGACGCGATGATTTTTTCGTCACCCACGACGTGGCGCGGACTGCAGAATATCGGCGGAATTGGAAACGTGACCGTCGTTCCGCCCGGAGGTGAGTTGAGCGGGGTGCGCGCCTTCGATACGGGCCCGGGTGCGGGAGTCATCGACAAGGTGACGCGCGAATTGCGACCCGAACTCCCGTACGACGTGGACGGAAAACTCGCCGCGGCGGGCACCGGGGTTACTGAAGTCGTTGAGGAGCTGCTCGCACATCCGTATTTCGCCGCCGAGCCGCCAAAATCCACGGGACCCGAGCTGTTCAGTCCGAGTTATGTGGCTGAGCTGATTCGAATGTGCCGGGAAAGGAGGAGCGGCTGCACCGATGAAGACATCGTCGCCACCGCCGTGGATCTCACGGCGCGAAGTATCGCCGATGCATACAGCCGATTCATCGCTGAGCCGATCACGGAGGTTGTGCTGTCGGGTGGCGGCGCAAAAAACCCAACACTGGTCAAACGTATTCGCGAGGCCATCGCTCCCCTGGAGGCCCGTCTGTTCGACGATGTCTTCTTTGACGGGGAAGCAAAAGAGGCGGTGGCCTTTGCATTGCTAGGGTATCTCCACCTGAAGGGCAGGCCCGGAAACGTTCGGTCGGCCACCGGAGCAAGGGGTCCCCGAATACTAGGAAAGCTCACGCCACCTTGATCCGCGACAGCTGAACAACGAAACCGGAGCAGCCACATGAGTCCATCGCCATCACGCAATCCTCTCCTGGTCTTCGGCCGTCCGAAGATGGCGGCGCTGCTCTTCCTCGGATTCTCGTCGGGCCTCCCGCTGTACCTGACGAAAACAACGCTCCAGGCGTGGATGACGACCGCCGGCGTGAGTCTCACGGCGATTGGAGTGTTCAGCCTCCTCAACGCCCCCTACTCCCTGAAGTTCGTGTGGGCGCCGGTACTCGACCGGTACGTTCCGCCGTTCCTCGGCAGGCGGCGCGGGTGGATGCTGATCACCCAGATCCTCCTGCTAGTCAGCATCGCCTTGATGTCGCTGCACGATCCGAAGGCGGGATTGATGGCGCTCGGAATCAATGCACTGATCATCGCATTTCTCAGCGCGTCGCAGGACATCACCATCGACGCGTACCGCACGGACATCCTGACAAAGGGCGAGCTCGGACCGGGCACGTCCGTTTACGTCCTCGGCTACCGTATTGCTCTTATCCTCACAGGGTGGCTCGCGCTGGTTCTCGCGGACCGCCTGTCGTGGCCGACGACTTACGTGATCATGTCGACGTTGATGATCGTCGGCATCATTACCACGTTCCGCTCGCCAGAGCCGGTGCTGACGGATCCGCGGCCGGCGTCTCTCACCGAGGCCGTGGTACTTCCGTTCAAGGAATTCTTCCAGCGCTCGGGTTTCGTGCCTGGACTCGTCACGCTGTTATTCATCGTTCTCTACAAACTGCCAGACAGTCTGACGGACAACATGAAGACGTCATTCCTGCTGAAGACCGGGTTCTCGCAGACAGAGATCGGCGCTGTACTCGGCTTCGCGGGAATCGTCGCAACAATCGTTGGCGGAGTACTGGCAGGCGCGGTCATCGTGCGCCTTGGCGTGAACAAGTCGCTCTGGGTGTTCGCCGTGTTTCAGGCTTTGAGTAATCTCTCGTATTACGTTCTCGCGCTCGCCGGGAAGAGCCACGCTCTCATGGTGACCGCTGTGATCACTGAGAACTTCGGACTCGGCATGGTGAGCGCAGGACTACTCGCTTTCATGATGGCCGTCTGCAACAAGCGATTCTCGGCCACACAGTTCGCCCTCTTGTCGAGCTTGATGGCGGCGAGTCGGGACATACTCGTCGCGCCGGCCGGAAAAATTGCCGAGACGACGGGTTGGCCCGGCTTCTTCCTTTTTACAGTTGTCTCGGCGTTACCTGCGCTGGTGCTACTGCCTGTTGTGGCGCCGTGGGCCCGCGACATGCCGCGATTTGCCGCGGACCGCGAAAGCGAGGACGCGGATGAAGTCGCCAGCCTCGAGGCCAGCGCGACAGATCAGTCTGACGGTGTAGGGCCGGCGGGTCGGCCGCGAACCTAAGCGGCGGGCGTTGTCGGCGGGTCCGGCTTGTCGGTCGTGAACCGGGCTACAACGACAGTGACGTTGTCGGGCGCTCCGGTCTCGAGCGCTCTCTGAACGAGAGCGGCGCACAGGCTATCGAGATTCTGATTGTCAGTTGCCATCTTTGCGATTTCGGTGGATGTCACCTGATTGGATAGCCCATCGCTACAGAGAAGCACGACATCACCATCCTGCATTCGGTCGCGGGTCAGCTCCGGAACAACCGCTTCTTCCGGGCCGAGCGCCTGGAGAATGATGTTGCGATGCTCGCTCTTTTCGGCTTGCTCCGGCGACATCTTGCCTGCGTCGACCATTCGCTGAACGAGTGACTGATCCTTCGTCATCTGCTTTGCGGCGCCGTCTCGCACTATGTACGCGCGGCTGTCACCCACCTGGGCGAAGTAAATCATTCCATTCACCGTGAGCGCGAGCGTCGCCGTCGTGCCCATTCCATGATGCGACCGGTTCTGAACCGCATGCGCGTGAATTGCGCGGTTCGCCGCAAACAGCGCCTGTTGCAACGCATCCGCAACAACGACAGTGCCGCGCAGCCCGCCGCGATGCCACCTGTCGCGTAAATACTCGTACGCTATCGTCGTAGCCATAGAGCTCGCGATTTCGCCGGAAGCTGCTCCGCCTACACCGTCGGCTACCATCAGTACAGCAGGGACGGCCTCGACCTTGAAAACGGGAGAGTCGTTCTCGCTGATGGATTTGCCGGAAACGAGGTCGCCAAACAGGAACGAGTCCTCATTGTGCTCCCGGATCAGCCCGACGTCCGTGCGGCCGGCGACTTCGAGCGTTCCGTCGGGCAACGACGGAAACTCTGCGGTAAAGGGCTCGACTCCCTTCATTCGATACAAAAAGCGCCTGACCATGGGGTCGGGGCGCGAAAGGATGTTGTGGGGAGCACTGGGCGGGGGCACGGCATCCGCCAGAATATAGGTTAGACGATGCGGGCGCGCCTAGATACAAAAATACGTCGATACCGATCGAGCGAGGCTGGTACTGACCATGCAATCAGGTTATCAACAAGCTGACCGAGGCATGTGATGACTACCAGGAATTCGTTTCGCGCACTTTTGGCAGCCGCGTTCTCAGCAGCACTTGGGGCGTGTGCGCCGAGAGCTCCGGCAGTGCCAACGCCGACGCCCGTACCGAGCGCGCCGGTAGTTACCACCCCTGCGCCGGTTCCGGCCGCGAATACGGCCCTCCCCCCAGTGCCGCACGTCACGGGACCCCTCGAGATCAAAGTGGTTTACCCCCCGGCGGGCCAGCTCATTCAGTCGAAGGACTCGAACTTCATTTTTGGATCAGTGGGTAACGGTGACGCCGCGCTGACGATCAACGGCGTGCTGACGCCGGTATGGCCAAACGGGTCGTTCATGGGGTGGCTGGCGAATCCCCCTCGTGAGCTCTCGCGCTACGACCTCGTCGCGGCTACGCCGACAGACACTGCAAGGTTGTCCCATCCCATCAAGCTCGCTCCACTGCCGTCCGCCACCCCGGTGACCCCGGCTCCGCCCGACACGGCACCGCGAATAACACCGGGACAGTACTCTGCGCTGATTGGGCAGGCTACGGTCGCAAACGACACCGATCGTGTGGTCACCGGATACGCACCGACCGATAACCTCGATAGATGGTTTCTGCTGCCGGGCACGATAGTGAGGGTGGATTCGGTGAAAGGCACTTATGCTTTCGTGCACCTCGACGGCCAGCGGGTTGTGCGAATCGAAAGGCCGGAGATCAACCTTGCCACCCCGCTCCCTCCTCCGCCGGTTCGGACTGCAAAAGCGTTTGGTGTCGTTCCCGCAGCAGAATGGACCGACATCGTTATTCCAGTTAGCGACGAGCCGCCTTACCTGGTCGATGAAGCTGCCACAGGTCTGACCCTGACTTTCTACGGTACCGCCGGTACCGCGCAGGCGGCTGTCAATCTCCCCGCGTCGAGCTATGTAAGCTCCGTTGCCTCGGCGGTCTCGGGCCCGGCCATGCAATACACCATTTCAATGCGTGGGCCGGTATACGGTTTTCAACGACTCTGGCAAGCCGGCATGGAAAATGGCGTCTTCACCCTTCGCGTTCGACGTCCACCGTCCATAGATCCGACCAACCCGCTGCGCGGACTCACCATCGCCGTTGATCCCGGACATCCTCCTGCCGGAGCAAGAGGTCCAACGGGACTGTGGGAGCCCGAGGTCACCCTGCCCGTTGCATTCAAGGTTCAGGCACTCCTTGCCGCGCGCGGCGTCAACGTGTTGATGACGCGCACGACTCCGGATGCCGTCGATCTCAACCTTCGGCCGACCATGGCGCGGCGCGCGAACGCGCATGCCCTGGTCTCGATTCATCTGAATGCGGTTCCAGATGGAATGAATCCGTTCGTCGCGCAGGGGACGGCTACGTACCATTTCTGGAAGCATTCGGAGGCCCTTGCGAGCGAGACACATAAGGCACTCCTCGCTCGCCTTGGCTTGCCTGACAAAGGGGTGAAGCGCGCCAATTTCGCACTCGTTCGGGCGAGCTGGATGCCGGCAATTCTCGCAGAGGGCGCGTTTATTATCATGCCCGATCAGGAGGCCGCGTTGCGGACACCCGAGTATCAGGAGCGCTACGCGCTCGGCATCGTCGAAGGCCTGGAGAGCTACTTCCGAACGTTGGGCCAGGCGCCGCATTGAATTCGGAGTTTGTCGGCAGACCGTCGCGCCATCTTTGCTTTGGCGCTATCGCCGGCGCTGCGGCACTGCTACTCGTGACGCTCACCCCCTTCGAGCGTCTCGAGGCGCAGATCGTTCCAAACGATGACTGGAAGACAATCGAGACGCAGCACTTTCGCGTGCATTTCACGCCGCCGCTCGAGGCGCTGGCGCGGCATTCAGCAGCGACTGCAGAACGCGCCTGGAGTCTTCTGTCGCGCGAGCTCGTCCCACCTCAGGGTAAGGTCGATCTGACCGTCGCCGACAACGTTGATTACACGAATGGATATGCAACACCGTTTCCGTCGAACCGGGTCGTCATTTACGCGCACCCGCCGGTAGGCGAGGTCTCGCTTCGTTACAACGCCGATTGGACCGAGCTTGTCATCACGCATGAGCTCACTCACATCTTCCATCTCGATCGCGCGAAGGGAATCTGGAAACTCGGACGATATGTGTTCGGGCGGCACCCAGCGTTTTTTCCAAACGCCTACATGCCGGCGTGGGTAACGGAAGGTCTCGCCGTGTATTTCGAGTCGAGGATTACCGGCAGCGGGAGACTTGAGGGGTCCGAGCACTACATGGTCGCCCGCGCGGCTGCCGAAGCCGGTTCCTTCCCGCGGCTCGGCGAGCTCTCATCGGAGACGACGAGATTTCCGCTCGGCGAAGTGGTCTACGCGTACGGCGGCTTCATCTTCGATCATTTGTCGCGCACCCGCGGCGAGAAGACAATCCGCGATTTCGTCGAGCTCTCCAGCGGATCGATTTTCCCGCTCACGCTGAACGGCAAGTCACGAAAAGCCTTCGGCGTGAGCTTCGAGCGCGCTTGGAAGCAGTGGGGAGATTCGCTTCTCAGAACGGCCCAGCGCAGCCGACCGCCGATCGCGGGATGGAAAGAGCTCACATCCGAGGGCTGGATTGTGTCTGCACCACGTTGGGCGAGCGAGACCACTCTGCTCTACGGCGCGGCGACCGGTCGCGAGGTGTCCCAGGCATACACTCTCGGCGTAGATGGAAGAAAAAGGGCGATCGGCCGGCGAAACGCGCCTGCCGTCAACGTCCCATTGCCGAATGGCGGCGTGTTGTTCAGCCAGCCCGACCTTATCGACGCGTACCATTTGCGCAATGATCTCTACATTGGGCGCGGCGATGACGAGATACGGCTGACGAGCGGCGCGCGACTCTCGACTCCGGACGTCCGTCGCGATGGAGCGATTGTCGCGGTTCAACAGGTTCCGGGATCGACACGTCTCGTGCGCCTCTCGGGCGATGGCAGGCTCATCGTCCCCATCACGTCAGGGACACTCGAGGTTCAGTGGGCGGATCCTCGCTGGTCTCCCGACGGCACACGCATCGCAGCCGTTCGCATTCCGCGTGGGAACAGGCCGGAAATCGTCATCCTCGACACACTCGGCACCGTGCGGTTCTCCCATCAGTTCCAGAATGCCGTTGCCGCATCGCCGAGCTGGTCACGCGACGGAAGGAAGCTGTACGTATCATCGGATCATTCGGGAACGATGCAGTTGTACGCGTTGGACGTCACAGGTGCCGACGGATCGCTGACGCAGCTAACCAATGCCGTGACGGGGGTGTTCAGCCCCGAGCAATCGCCCGACGCCGAACAGCTGGCCGCGCTGTTGTATCGGAGGGACGGATATCATCTCGGAATCGGACCTGTGCCGCGTGGGAACAGTGTCGCTGTCGACTCCGCCGTGCGCGGGGCGAGAGCGACGTGCGCTGGTTGCCGGCTCCCGGATGACGTGGCGCACGTGGCACTCGTACCTGAGTCGGGAGTTGCACGGAGTTATTCGCCGTGGCGCTCTCTCCTGCCGACCTATTGGGAGCCACTCATCGAAAGCTCCACCGGTCTCGGCACGCGAATCGGAGCAGCCACGAGTGGGAACGACATCGTCGGCCGCCACTCCTACTTCGCGCAGGCTACTCTGAACACCAAGTACCGGGAGACGGAGGGATTGGGCGCGTATCGTTACGCGGGCCTCGGGCAACCATTGCTCGACTTCAGCGCCGAGCAGGCATGGGACCACGGGCGGATCGGAAATTCCGCAGGCGTTGTCGTCGGCGATCTCGCGCAGAGATCGCGGATTTTTTCCGCAGCTGCGACGGTCACTCGACCGCGCGCACGTAACTTCGCCTCGCTCAGCGTTGGGGGAGACATCGAGACCCGCGACTACACCAGTGATCCGGACACGCTCCTCGCCAGGCTCCCGCCGCTCTACAGTCAGACAATCCGCTATCCATCGATATTTGGAGCTGCCGCGTGGTCAAACACGCGACGTCCTCCACTTGCGATCTCGAGAGAGGATGGAATTTCGATTTCCGTTACGGCGCGGCAGCGATGGAGGAATTCACAAGAGAACGTTCCGTCGGAAGACGGCGGCACATCGTCACGCGCGTCGAGTCGCAGCGTCATAGGTGTCACTGCCGCGTACAAATCGCTCGACCTTCCGGGATTCGCGCATCACGTGATCGCGTTGCGCGGCGCAGCGGGATACACGGACAGTCGTGCGATCTCGGGATTCTCAGCCGGGGGACTCAGCGGCTCGACGCTCGAGGTTCTCGCAGGCGTGGCCGTCGGCAACGAGCGTCGCACATTCGGAGTTCGCGGATTTCCGCCGTCGGCAGAGCGCGGAATCAGGGCGTTCGCCGGCTCATTGGAGTATCGAGCGCCGATCGCAGCGCCCTCACGTCACGTGCGTTTCATCCCCGTGTTGTTCGATCGCCTATCAGCTACTGCATTCGTGGATGCGGGACGCGCGTATTGTCCGGGAGACGTGCAGCAGGCAGTGACTGTCTGCAGCAATCCGGGGTCCGCGAATCCCTGGCTTGCCTCAGCGGGAGCCGAGCTGAACGTTGATGCGGCGATTTATTACGATGTGCCGGCGAGAATTCGACTTGGAGTCGCGGCACCCATAGCAAATCGCGAGTACGGCCGCGCGAAATCGATCAGCATCTACTTCACGTTTGGGTCGTCATTCTGATCTGCTGCGATCCAGGCATGTGTGTGCTCGCCACAGAAGCGCGAAGATTTCAAAACAAAAGACTTGACAAAAATTAGGGGTCACACACGTGTTGCCAGGCAAGTTTTCCACCTTCCGAGGTGAATAACTCGCGGGAAATCTTCGGGCGCGCTTCATTCGTGATGTGGATACCGTAAGTCCTTGGAGTGTATTATCTTACAATAGCACTGGCGTGGAAACACGAACTCGGGTAAACTGCTTCCCCCACGCCGGTCTGTGTTCGAAGAAATACACTTTCGTTTCAGCCCGTGATCCTTTCTTGACAATCGCCAATACCCGCGGAGAGTTGTATTAATGCCAACGCCTGCCACCGCCGCTCCGGGACCTGCCGCACTCAATCAGAACGCTCGCACCGTCATCGAAAAGCGCTACCTGATAAAGGATGCGACGGGCAAGCCCACAGAGCAGCCCGAGGAAATGTTCTGGAGAGTGGCGACGACAGTTGCGGAAGCGGATCGGCGTTACGGCGCAAGTGAGGCTGAGGTGTCGAAGCTGGCGCACGAATTCTATTCGTTGATGACGGAGCGGCGCTTCGAGCCAAACTCCCCGACTCTCATGAATGCCGGCCGGCCACTCGGCCAGCTGTCTGCGTGCTTCGTGCTGCCCATCGAGGATTCACTCTCGAACGGACAGAACGGCATCTATGACACGCTGCGCGCGATGGCACTCATTCATCAGTCGGGCGGCGGGACTGGTTTCAGCTTTTCGCGTTTGCGCGGAAAGGGATCGATGGTGCGCTCCACGACCGGAGTGGCATCAGGCCCCGTCTCGTTCATGAAGCTTTACGACGCGTCCACTGACGCGGTGAAGCAGGGCGGCACTCGGCGCGGCGCGAACATGGGAATTCTTCGCGTCGATCATCCCGATATCATGGACTTCATCACCTGCAAGGAAGATTTGTCGCAGGCTACGAACTTTAACATCTCCGTTGGAGTCACGACGAAGTTCATGGACGCGGTTAAGGCCGGCACATCGTACGACCTGATCGACCCTTCCACGGGCAAGGCGGTAGGGCAGCTGGACGCGCGGCAGGTGTGGGAGAAGATGATCGAGGATGCGTGGCGCACGGGCGAGCCCGGCTGTTTCTTCGTCGACGAGGCGAATCGCTACAATCCCGTACCTCACGTCGGGAGTTACGAAGCGACCAACCCGTGCGGCGAGCAGCCCCTGCTGGCGTACGACGTTTGCAACCTCGGGTCGATCAACGTCGGCTGGTATGTGAAGGACGGCGCATTGGATTGGCCCGCTCTTGCGCGGGACATCCACCTCTCCGTTCGCTTTCTCGACAACATCATCGACGTCAACAAGTATCCGCTCCCGGAGATCGATGCGCTCTCCAAGCGCATCCGACGCATCGGGTTTGGAGTGATGGGCTTTGCCGACGCTCTCGTAAAGCTTGGGATCTCCTACAATACCGATGAGGGTGTCGAGTTCGGTCGAAAGCTTCAGGCGTTCGTGGATCTCGAGTCGAAACGTGAGAGCGAGCGGCTCGCCGACGAGCGTGGACCGTTCCCGGAATGGGCGCGCTCCATCTGGGGACCCGACGAGACTGCGGCGCGAGGGCCAGCACGAGAGCGCATCCGTCCAATGCAGATGCTTCGCAATTGCAACGTCAACACGGTTGCGCCAACGGGAACCATCTCCATCATCGCCGGATGCTCCTCTGGAATCGAGCCGCTTTTTGCCGTTGCGTTCATGAGGAACCAGGCAGGCGTGATGATGCCGGACGTGAACGAGGATTTCTTGCGCCTGGCGAAGAGCGAGGGATGGTACTCCGACGAGCTGATCGAGAGGATCGCCAAGCAGGGGCACATCCACTTCGACGAGGTGCCGGAGAAATGGCAGCGTGTCTTTGTCACCGCGCACGACATCACTCCCGAGTGGCACGTCCGCATGCAGGCCGCTTTCCAGGAGCATTGCGACTCGGCAATCTCCAAGACGACGAACTTCCCCCACACCGCGACTCCGGGTGACGTCCGCGCGATCTACGAGCTCGCATACGAGCTCAAGTGCAAGGGCGTGACTGTCTATCGCGACGGTTCGAGGGACAATCAAGTGCTCTCCACCGGTGCAACCGACAAGGCGAAGGCTGAACGAGCGGGAACCGCACTGGAGGTCCGTGGAGAAGTCGGCGATCTCAAGGGGACGATCGCTGAGCTCGAAGCCGAAATTGAGCGCCTCAAGGGGCAACTGTTCGAGGTCGAGGCGGAGAATCTCCAACGGCGGCAAAAGCGTGCCCGGCCAGACACTCTACGCGGCATGACGAGCAGAATTGAGACGCCGCTCGGGACAATGTTCGTGAACATCACCGAGGACGACCGCGGGCAGCCGTTCGAGGTGTTCATCAATCTTGGAAAGGCGGGCGGTGCGGCCATGGCCGATGTCGAGGCTATTGGCAGACTGATTTCCCTGGCGCTGCGGTCGGGAATTTCCATTCAAGCGGTGCACCGTCAGCTTCGCGGGATTGCATCCGATCGAGCCACTGGACTCGGACGCAACAAAGTGTTGTCGGTACCGGACGCAATCGGCATTGCCCTCGAAAACTGGATGCGCGAGAAGCAGGGAGTTCAGCAGGATCTTCTCAAGGCTCAGACTCCGCCGGAGGGCACGCCGATAGTCTCCGCCGCACCGGCAAGCCCAGCGGCTACCTCGGCCGTGGGAACGCAAGCCCAGTA
>JBDSVO010000094.1:0-5765 GCA_039927215.1 Gemmatimonadaceae bacterium | reverse complement strand
GATGATCGTGCGGCCCGTTCCTGTTGTCGTTCCGCCGATGCCGTGATTCACCACGACGATCGTCTGGCTTCGGCTGGCACGCCAGCGGCTCTCGATCTTTCCTGACAGTTGGAACGAGCTGTTCGGATCGTTCGGCCCGAGTCGCGTCGGAGCGAAGTTGCCCACGTAGGAGCTGGCGACGATGGGAAAATTGTTCCCCGAGTATCCGTAGTCGGTATTGGAATCACCGAAAGTGACGAGCTGCACGTGGGCGGTGCCAAGAGCATTGAATACCAGCGGGCTGCCGGAAAGGCTGCCGGCGCTGGCAAAGAGCGAATTCGCGCCGAGGCCAAGGGTCCAGCTGCCGAGGGTTGCAATGCCATTGGCATCGGTAACAAGCGTTGAACCGGTGATGCTGCCCGTTCCACTACGGATGCTGAATACGACCGTGACTCCCGAAACGCCCATCCCACTCGCGTCGGTCACGAGAACAGCCGGATTGACTGGAACCTGCGAGCCTGCCGCCGCGCTCTGGTTCTGTCCAGCGCTGACCGCGATCGCTACCGGGGACGCCGCGATTGCAGTTGCTGTAAAAGTGATCGGACTTCCCTGAAGAGCTCCGGCCGTTGCGGTGAGCGTGTTCGTCCCTGGCGTCGGCCCCAGGACCCAGCTTCCTGCAGAGGCATTCCCGCTTTCATTGGTCACGGCAGTAGCACCAGTCACGCTACCGCCACCACTGGTTACCGCGAACGTCACTGTGTAGCCCGGGACGGGAACATCGGCGGCATCCAATACGCGAACGGCCGGCGGCGTACCCACGGCGCGTCGTGTTATGGCCGTCTGATTATCAGGGCTGATGCTGACGATCTTCGCCGGAATCGGCGCGACCGCAGTCGCTGAAAAGGTTACCGGACTCCCGCTCAAAGAGCCGGCGCTTGCCACCAGCGTTTGAGTGCCGGGCGTCGATCCAAGCACCCAGCGAGTCGGAGCGGCGATGCCCGATGAGTTCGTTGCAACGGATCCGCCCGTGACGCTCCCGCTGCCTGCTCCGGGAGCGAAGACTACTGTGAATCCCTGCACCGGATTTCCGTTGGAATCGGTGACTTTTACCGATGGCGGAGTAGCAACGGGCCCACCGGCTGTGCCTGTCTGGTTGTTGCCCCCCGAAGCGACCACCGTCGAAGGCGATCCCGCTCCCCCTGCCGCCGTAAACGTGACCGACGGAGGGGTGAGGCCCGCGCCAGTCGCAGTCAGCGTGTTCGCCCCGACAGTTGTCCCCAATGTCCAGCTACCGAGCGTAGCGACTCCGGCGGCATTTGTGGTCGCTGCAGCACCGGTGATAGTCCCGCCACCGCTCGCGACGGCAAAGGTGATCGCAAATCCCGAAACGGGATTTCCGAATGCGTCAGTCACCTTCACCGCCGGCGCAGTCGCTACGGGACTGCCGGCGGTCGCAGTCTGGCCCTGACCCGCGTCAATGGACAGCGCCGTCGGCGGGCCCGGAACCACGATCACCGTCGCAGTAGCGGTCTTTCCCTCCACCGCGGCGGTGATGGTCGATTGTCCGGGTAGATGAGTGCTCGCCAGGCCGTTGGCATCGATAGAAACGACGGCTGGATTCGAGCTGGACCACGTCACAACGCGATTCAGATTCAGCTGCTCGCTGTCCTTCAGAGTGGCCGCGAACTGAAGGGTCTTCTGAACTTGAATCGTCGTGTCACGGTTGATCGTGATGGTCGCTACAGGCGCCTGTAACAGCACTCCGTACACGGCGAAGTGATTCACCTTCCCCGTCACGGTCGCTGTCGCCGTGTTCACGCTGCTCTCCGGCACCAGACGCCAACCAGTGCCTATCACCTCGTAGAGTCGCAGCCCCGAATCAGGACTGTTGATGACCTTCGACGGATCGTACTTGATAGAGATCGTCACCGGCTGAGCGAACGTCGTCCCGGTGGGACCAAAGTCGAAGGTCGTACCCGGTACTACGCGCGCGTTGGCCGGGAAGCTCGCGGCAGGAGCGATCGTGATGTTTCGTGTTTGCGAGAGCGCGCCGGCTGGAATGTCGAGCGAGACCACAGAGTTGAGGACACTGAACGATGCACCCGCCGTCGAGACTACTGCACCCTCTCTCACGTTGACTTCGGCGGACGCGCTCTGCCCCTCGACCGTTGCGGTGATTGTCGCGGTTCCAAGAGCGACGCCCGTTATGACTCCCGCTGCAACCGTTGCGATCGATGGATTCGAGGTTGACCACTCGGACATCCGATTGGTCAGAGTGTTCCCACCGGCGTCCTTGGGAACGGCCTGAACAATCTCGGTTCCGCCGGCTACGAGGTTGATTGGTGACGGCACAATGCTGACCGTCGCTACCGGCGCTGGTGGTGCAGTGCCCTCGCCGCAGCCCATCCCGAATGCGATGATCCCCGCCGTCAATTGCAGAACAACTCGCCGCGCAGCGTTCCGTCCCGCCTGCGTCGTGAGAGCGCGCGGAAGTCCGCTCTTCAGAAGCGCGGGTCGATCAAATCGAGGCTTGCGGGGACGGGGAAAAAATTCCAAGGCTTGCTGAATCCTTAGGGAGCGCGAGAGTTTCGAGGAGCAGGGAAATCTCCGCTCACCGCCAGGCAGGCAAGCGTTGGGGAGCAGGGTAATTCCCCCCAGTTTAACATTTGTTCCCGGGGCATTCAACCGTTCCCGGGAGTCCTCAAGCCGCCCGGTTAGGGGGCGAGAACCCGCACTTGCGGGAATTGAGAGACTACCCTCTCGGAAAGGGGCGACTTACTGTACGCGAAATACAATTGGAGTCCGGAATGCTCAGGGAATTCAAGGCGTTCATTCTCAAGGAGAACGTCCTCGCTCTCGCGATCGCTGTAGTGCTTGGGGCGGCCTTCGGAAAAGTCGTTACGGCGGTTGTCGACGATTTCGTGATGCCGATCGTCGGCGCGGTCACGCCCGGCGGCTCGTGGCAGAAGGCAACCCTGGATGCCGGCCCAGTGAAGTTCGGGGTTGGCGACTTCCTTTCAGTACTGCTCAACTTTCTTATCGTCGGCTTCGTCGTGTGGCGCGTCAGCAAGGCGTTCGTTCGCGAGCAACCACCGGCGGCGGGCCCTCTTACCAAACCGTGTCAGTATTGCCGCATGACCATTGACCCTGAAGCCTCACGTTGCCCGCATTGCACCAGCGACCTCGGAGCGCTCGGCGCCGCGATAACATCGCGCTTGCCCGCCGGTTGAGAAATCTTTCGGGGGCGAAAGTCGGGAGGTGTTTCGCCCTCGCCTTCGCGCTCACCCAGCTCGGCATCAATCAACGCGGAAGCTGCACAATCACTCGCGTGTCAGACGGCGACAGCGTCTCGTGCCAGCCTTACGGGCGCGTTCGCCTTCTTCTTATTGACGCTCCCGAATTAAGCAATCGTGAGCTTGGCACCAGAGCTCGCGCGGAGCTTCTCGCGATAATGCCCGTCGGGACGAAAGTGATTGCCGAGACCGACGTCCGGGTGAAAGACCAATACGGGAGATTGCTCGCGTACCTGTTTCTTCCCGGCGGCCAGATGGTCAACGAGCGCATGGCCGAGAGTGGCTATGCCACTACGCTTGTCTACGCACCGAACGTCAAATACGCGGGGAGAATCCGGGCGGCAGCGACACGCGCGCGTCGCGACAATCGGGGTTTCTGGGGCACAGGCGACTTTGTATGCTCGCCACGGGATTACCGCGCCGGGCGCTGCAGGTAGCTGGAACGGACTATCCGAGCAGCTCGCGCAGCCCGCCCCATTCGATGTTGCCACCGCTCAGGACGGTGACGGTTTTTCCTTTCGCCTTTACCACGCCCGTCATCAATGCAGCAACGGTAATTGCGCCGCTGGGCTCGACCACGAGTTTCATGCGATCCATCAGATGGCGCATCGCAGGAACGAGAGCCGACTCGTCGACAATGACGGCCTCGTCGATGTAGAGCTGATGGTGCATGAACGGGATTGTTCCGACTGCCGAAGCCTGAAGGCCGTCGGCAAGCCCGCCCGTTTTTTTAAGATGAACAGGATGTCCCACTTCCCGCGCGCGGCTGAGCTTGGGCGCTGTTTCCGGCTCGACGCCGATGACACGGGCGTTCGGCACGAGGAGCTTTACCGCCGTCGATACACCCGCGCTCAATCCGCCGCCCCCCACCGGCACGAGAACGGTCTCGACGTCCGGCAGATCGGCGACGATCTCGAGTCCCACTGTTGCCTGTCCGGCGATGATCGTCGCGTCATCGTACGGGGGAACGAACGTCAATCCTTCGGTTTCGCAAATCTCGCGAGCTTTCTCAGCGCGCTCATCGGTGGTTGTCCCGGCGAGCAAGACTCGAGCGCCAAGTCGCTCCGCTCCGGCTCGCTTCGCTGCAGTAACCGTGGTCGGCATGACTATGACCGCTGGGACGCCGAACATCCGCGCAGCCATTGCGACGCCCTGGCCGTGGTTTCCGGACGACGGCGCGACAACTCCTCGAGCCCTTACGCCTGGATCGAGACTCGCGACGAACGTATACGCGCCACGAAATTTGAACGATCCGCCGCGTTGGAGCTGTTCGGCTTTGTGCCAGAGATCGATTCCCAGCCTTGCGCTCAGGACTTCGTCATAGAGAAGTGGCGTACGGACAGCGACATTCGAAAGGACTGATGCCGCGTGCCTGATGTCATCCATGGTCACCAGTGACTGTTCTGTTCTCGTTGCGCTCACGCTGCCTCTGTCAGGAACGAAGTAAGAAGACGCGGAATGTTGCACCACCGGGTTGAAAATAATCACTCTTGTTCATCGTTGACTGTGCAGCCCGGCGACCGTTAACATCAACCACATGACGCAGACACAGGCAGGAACCGTCGAGGCGCCCCGCAAGCCGCGGGTATCTTCCGCTGGAAAAGCCGACGGCGCAGTATCGAAATTCATCAGGCACCAGTTCCGCCACTTCAACGCGGCAACAGTTGTCGACGCCGCGGACGCTTACACCGCGCACCTAGAGGGCGGCGGCAAGATGTTCATGACGATTGCCGGTGCGATGAGCACGGCCGAGCTTGGCATCTCGCTCGCGGAGATGATCCGGCAGGGCAAAGTCCAGGCGATCACCTGCACCGGCGCGAATCTCGAGGAGGACATCTTCAATCTCGTCGCACATGATCACTACGAGCGTGTGCCGAACTACCGCGACCTCACGCCGCAGGACGAAGCTTCCCTGCTTGCACGTCACCTGAACCGCGTCACCGACACGTGCATTCCCGAGATGGAAGCAATGCGGCGCATCGAGCAGGTCGTGCTCGACGAGTGGATGCGCGCTGACAAAGCCGGCGAGCGATTCTTTCCGCACGAGTTCATGTACCGCATCCTTCGCAACGGCTCGCTCGAGGGGAGTTACCAGATCGATCGAAAGGATTCGTGGATGGTGGCAGCCGCCGAAAAGAACCTGCCGATGTTCGTCCCGGGCTGGGAGGATTCGACACTGGGAAACATGTTCGCGGCGCACTGCATTGCCGGCGACGTGAAGAACGTGCACACAGTCCGCACGGGAATCGAATACATGATGCAGCTGGCGGACTGGTACACCCGCACTTCCGGCGACGGCTCGATCGGGTTCTTCCAGATTGGTGGCGGAATCGCCGGCGATTTTCCGATCTGCGTGGTTCCGATGCTGCACCAGGATCTGCAGCGCGACAACGTTCCGGTGTGGGGCTACTTCTGCCAGATCTCGGATTCGACCACGAGCTACGGCTCGTATTCCGGCGCTGTGCCGAACGAGAAGATCACGTGGGGAAAACT
>JBDSVO010000093.1:0-4544 GCA_039927215.1 Gemmatimonadaceae bacterium | reverse complement strand
GTCCGAGACGTTCCGAATTGTCGCCTCGCCGGTACTGCCTCTCGTATAGTCCTGCCTGTTGGTGGTGATCTGATAATCGGATGACGATCCACCACGGCCGAGCAGCCCGCTGCATCCGCCAAGCGTTACCGCACCAAACGCAAGCGCGCCGACCGTGGCGCTAATCGATAACCGCATCATTCCTCCGGGTGTGATGGGACTCAACCAGTGCGCCGTTTCATGTATCGTACCACCAGGCGCCGCTCCGCTCGCAGATGTGAGTGCTGGTTCGGTTTCAAGGCTGCAGTCCGATTCTCGCGAGAAGCCGGGAATACCGCGCATCCGCGCGGAAACGTGCCAGGAGCGGATCGGCGCGAAGCCCGATAAGCGTTGGTATGTCCCACCTTGTCGGCGTGTCGACAATGGCGTACGCCCAGTTCAGATCTCCCATCACCGCCTCCGCGAACGCGTGCTGAATACGCGAGCGATGGTAGACCGCGCCTACGCGCTCACGACTTTGCGCAGAGTATCGGCGTCCAGATTGCTCCCGGTAAGAATGACGCATACCGACTGACCCTCGAGCTCTTCCCTGAGCTTGAATACTCCAGCGAGTCCCACGGCGCCTGCGGGCTCAACGAGATTGTGCGTGCCGCTCAAAATCAATCGCATTGCGTCGATGATCTCCGCCTCGCTCACGGTGACGAATCCCGACAGCCCATCACAGAGAGAACCGAACGTCAACTGATAAGTCTTCGCGGTCGCGATTCCGTCGGCGATCGTTCGCGGCGGAATCGGCGGACATGCACCACCGGCCTTCCACGACTCGTACACTGCGGGTGCGCCCGATGCCTGAACGCCGAACACGCGCACGTTCTTCCTTAGCTCAGACAGAACCGCAAGCGCACCGACGGTCTGAGAACCGCCGCCGACGGCGAAGACCATTGCATCGAGATCGTCCGCCTGATCCAGAACCTCGAGCGTGATCGTGCCCGCACCAGCGACGACGTCGCGGTTGTTCGTCGAATGCACCAGCGTCAGACCTTCGTCACGCGCAATTCGCTCCGACTCGGCGGCCGCGTCATCGTAAGCCGTGCCGTGTTCTATCAACCGGGCGCCGAGAGCTATCATTGCCGCGTTCTTGTCGGGGTTATTTCCGGCGGGCACGACAACGGTGACGGGAATCCCCAGCTCTCTTCCCGCGTAAGCCACGCCCTGCCCGTGGTTGCCGGTTGAGCCACACACAACGCCACGCTCCCGCATATGTACCGGCAATGCGGTCATCGCAGACAAGCCGTTCCGAATCTTGAACGCATTTGTGGGCTGATGATTTTCGTGCTTCACCAATACCCGGATTCCGTGGCCGACGGCGGCATCGAGCGCGGGATAGGAGCGCAAGGGCGTTCGATCGATAAATGGCCGAATCCGCTTCTCCGCAGCGCGCACATCGTCCAGGCTCACCGGATATGTGAAGCTCATAAGTGTCTCCGCCGAATTGCGCATTCGCCTAATGTGGCACGCGAACGTGGACTCTCCCACCAGGTGCTGGGAAAACTCGAGCGGCTGCTGCAACGATAGCGCGACGATCCAAAGTCCAGGTGGGAAGATCCCCTCGCGTCACTTCAAACCGATACGCGCTACCAGCTCCGCATAACGCGGATCGCCCCGGAGAGGCTTGTACCCCGGGTCGAGATGGAGATAGATCAGCCCGGCGGAACGCGTCTGATAAGCTCGTTCGAGCGACGCAATAGCCTGGTCGAAGTTCCCCAGCGCCGCGTAACCCATCGCCAGAATCTCCGAGCGGACGTAGTGCTGTCTCCCTTCTTCCTCCAGTCGTGCCATTATTTCCTCCGCCTCGTCGCGCCGGTTCAGGTCTGCGAGCGCGCGGACGATGAATGCGTCGTATGAGCGCACACTCGATTCCAGTCCCTGGCCCTTCCGGTACCATTCGAGCGCCGCCTCTGCGTGTCCCAGCGCAAGGTGTGCGGAGCCAAGATCGAGATAAGAGGCCAGATGCCTGTCGTCGATCTCGATCGTTTTCTCAGCCTGCGCGATGGCGCCGGAATAGTCGCCCGTGTAAAGCAGAAAGCGCGCGAGCCATCGGCTGTAGCCGGGATCCAGCGGGTTGAGGGCCAGGGCTTTTCGAATCTCGGCGATTCCTTCGCCGAGCAGCCCGACCGCGGGCAGCACACTGCCGAACGCAAAGTGTGCCTCCGCATCGTTCGGCGCGAGAGTAACCGACCGGCGCAGCTCCTTCTCCGACGCAGCGAAGTCCCACTCGTACCACCCGAAGACCTTTCCGAGCGCAGAGTGCGCCTCCGCAAGATCCGGATCCCCCTGCAGCGCGCGCATCGCTGTCGCCTTCGCCTGTGGATATGCCTCGTCGGGCGCAACCCAGTCGTCGGCGAGACGGCACCAGCAGTCCGCCATTCCAGCGTATGCCCGCGCGTAGCCCGGCTCGAGCAGCAGGACTCGCTGGAAGAAATCAATGCTCTTGCGAAGGCTCGCCTCGTTGAAGCGGTGGTAGAAGAAGCGCGCCTTCAGGTAGAGGTTGTAGGCGTCGAGATTCTTGGTTGGGACGACAAGCTGCTCGCTGTCACTGCCGAGGGTAAGCTTCAGTGACTCGACAATCGCCCGCGAAATCTCCTCCTGAATCGCGAACACATCCTCGAGCTGGCGATTGTAGGTATCCGACCAGAGGTGGTAGCCATTTTCGACGTTCACCAGCTGAGCGGTGATTCGGATCTTGTTGCCGATCTTCCGCACGCTGCCTTCGAGAACCGACCCCACGCCGAGCTTCTCCCCAACCTCGCGGATGTCGATGGGCTTTCCCTTGAATGCAAAGCACGAGCTGCGCGATGCTACGTGAAGTCCTGGAACCTTTGAAATCGCATTTATTATCTCTTCCGTCATTCCGTCGCTGAAGTACTCGTTCTCCGGGTCCGCGCTCATGTTGGCGAAGGGGAGAACGGCGATCGCCTTCTTCGCGTCGGGGCCTTTCTGCGGCTCATGTCCGCGACGCGTTGACGGCTGGCCATTCTGGGAGATCAAACGCAGCGCCTCAGCGAACTCGGCAGCCGTAGGGAAGCGGTCCACCGGAGTCCGCGACAGCGCGCGGGTGAGCGCGCGGTCGACTTCCTCGGGCACGTCACGCGCCGTTCGCACTTTCGGAATCTCGGAAACGAACCGCTTGGCGATGATCGCCTGCGCCGTCGGACCGGTGAAAGGAGGCTCTCCGCTCAGCATCTCGTAGAGTACGCAGGCCAGACTGTATAGATCGCTCCGGCCATCCACCTCTGTTCCGCCACTCGCCTGCTCCGGGCTCATGTAGGCCGGAGTGCCGACGACCATTCCAGTTTGCGTGATGGAAGCCCGGGCGCTCAACGCCTTGCCGATCCCGAAATCGGCGACCATGGCGTTCCCTTCATGGAGAAGAATGTTTTCCGGCTTGACGTCGCGGTGCACGACACCGTGACGGTGGGCGTAATCCAGAGCCGACGCAACTTCACGCGTGATGCGAAGACTCTCTTCCAGCGGCAGCTGTCGCTCGTGGTCGAGGCGCTCACGAAGCGAATGGCCCTCCATGCTCGGCATCACATAGAACAGAAGCCCGCCGGCTTCACCCGAGTCGTGTACCGGCAGGATATGCGGATGCGTGAGCCCCGCAGCCATCTTGATCTCGCGAAGAAAACGGTCGGCACCGATCTCCGCCGAGATCTCCGGCCGGAGGACCTTGACCGCGACCTTTCGCTCGTGACGGAGGTCGTGCGCCAGAAAAACCACCGCCATTCCGCCCTGCCCCAGCTCCCGCTCGATTGCGTATCGGCCGGCGAGTCCGGCCTCGAGCCGCTCATGGAGTGTTGGCATTCCAGCAAAGATGACCTAAAGACCGGTCGTCGCCAGTCCCAGCGGCGCAGAGCCTGGAGACAAATGCCGGCGGGTCGCACATCGCTGTCTCTGCTCATGGGAAGTTTCCGCCGCTCCAGCGGTAGCCCAACGCTCCGCTCGCCTGAACTGAGTCGAAGGGGTAGCTTGGTGTCCGTTCAAGCCATCGGATGTTCGACGCATGGAGCTACGCGACCGCCTCCAATCGACCCTCGGCTCCGCCTATTCCGTCGAACGTGAGCTCGGCGGTGGCGGCATGTCGCGAGTCTTCCTCGCCCGCGAGGTATCCCTCGGTCGCAATGTCGTCGTAAAAGTCCTGAGCGGCGACCTCGCCGCGGGACTTAGTGTCGAGCGCTTTGCGCGAGAAGTTCGCTTGGCTGCATCTCTCCAGCATCCCAACATCGTACCGGTCCTCACCACCGGCGTTGCTGACGGCATCCCGTACTATACGATGCCATACGTTCGCGGCGAATCCCTGCGCGCGCGGATGCAACAGACACCGGTTCTTCCAACACGCGAGGCGATTTCCCTTCTCCGCGACGTCGCGCGCGCACTCCAGTACGCGCATAGCGAAGGAGTCATCCACCGCGACATCAAACCCGAAAACGTTCTTCTCTCGGGTGACGTCGCCGTCGTCACCGATTTCGGAATTGCAAAAGCAATCTCCGTAGCGCGAACCTCAA
>JBDSVO010000092.1:0-3385 GCA_039927215.1 Gemmatimonadaceae bacterium | reverse complement strand
GATGTCGTGGGCGGTAAGCGGGTGACCGTCATGCCAGCGTACGCCTTGCCGAAGGTAGTACGTCCACTCCCGGAAATCGGGCGAATGCTCCCAACGCTCGGCGAGCCGGCCTTCATATTCACCCTTGTCGGTCAGGGCCATAAGCGGGATGGACGTGACCCAGAGCTGCTGGGCGTCCAACTGCAACGACTCCGCGCCGGGTACCCCCACGATCACCCTGGACGGACCTGACTGAGCGGATTCTTTCCGCCCCTCGCAACCCGTGGCGGCAAGTGCCAGTGAACCGGCGGAGAATTGGATGAACCGGCGGCGGTCGAGCGCGCGAAGCAACGACGATATTTGTTGTGACGATTTTTGTTGAGGTGTCATGATCCTTGCCGATCCCCCGCGCCATTTCTGGTTTGTGTCATCAGTTTCTCTGATCCTCGATCCACAAGTGCTCCACCGACCACAGCGGATTGGCCCTGAACGGAGTGCTCAGCCCCTTGACTTTCCGATGTGCGACGTACGTCTCGACATTCAAGACGAGAAAAGTGAACGGCAGGTCCTCGCGAAAGATCGGCATCAAGCCGCGAAAGATCTCGTCCATTTCATCAGGATTCTGTGCGCTCTGCGCCGCGTCGAGCAGCTGGATAACGCGTGTATTGCGGTAGCCGATTGGAGAGTCCTCGCCGAAGAAGTGAACGAGATTGTCAACGCTGGACCAAAGACCAATGAGTGCCGCGTCGAATTTCCCTGCTCTCGCCCGCTCACCTGCGACGCGAGGCTCCAGTGTCGTGATGTCCATCCGGATCCCCACCTGCCGGAGCTGGGCCTGAACGTACACCGCTGCCGCTTGCCAATCCGAACCAACGATCAGCGGAAACCTGAACTCTTGACCGTCTCGCTCCCGAACTCCATCGCCGTCACGGTCTCGCCAGCCAGCTTGATCGAGCAGCTTGCTCGCCTGTTCACGATCGTACGGCAGCCCCTCAGGCAGAGCACCCTGCCAGTATTGACGCTCGGTATAGACCACATCGACGATGGGGAGATCTTCCCACATGTTGAGCACTCGATGCAGCTCGCGCCGATTGATGGCAAGCGTCAGTGCCCGACGCACGCGAGGATCGCTGAAGATGGGATTCCGCTGATTCCAGAGGATGAATTGTAGACCCAGGATGTCATCCCAGATTTCGTAGTACATGCGAAGGCGAGGATCGCGCTTGATCGCAAGCCCCTCAGCCGCCCCCCTGCGGAAATGACTCACTGCATCCACGTTGCCGCTCAAGAGGTCCGTAACGGACGATGGACCGAACTTGACGATCAACCGATCGATCTTCGCCCTGCCCAGGGCGTAATCGGGGTTCGCCTCGAACTCGATCAAGGTCTTGGGCACGTGCCGGACGTAGCGGTACGCGCCGTTTCCCACTGGGCGCGTCCAGAATTCCCAGCTGTTGAACGCAGAGGGATCGAGATCTTCCAGCAGATGCTTCGGAAAATAGACGCTCCCTTCCGGGCTGGTACGGGCAAAGCCCTTGTTGTACGTGATGACGGCTGTGCTGTCGTCGAGGACGGTGACGGAGATGGCGCCGGGTGGCCGTTGAAGGACCGCGGGATGACTCAGGAGATCCAGTGTAAATTTGACGTCGTTGGCGGTGACTGGCACTCCGTCGTGCCACCGCACGTCCGTGCGAAGGTGGTACGTCCAGGTGCGGTAGTCGCTCGAGTGGTCCCAGCTCTTCGCGAGCCGGCCCCGCCATTCCCCGTTCTCATCGGGAAGCGCCATCTCGAGAAAGGCGATGGATCGCGGCCAGCGCCGCTCGTCACCGTCGTAAAGCACCGTGAGAGCGGAGCGATCCGCATGTGGTCGATCGCCTCGGCTGCAGTGAATACCTGCAAGCGCGACGAAGCAAACGCACAGGCCAACCATCCAGCGGGCCGATGCGATGCGGCGTACAAAGATCATCGCTACCTCCTTTGGAAGGGCGTGTGACGTCCTATCATTCGCGCGTGGAGCCGCGGGAATAGGCCAGATCACCGCCGCGACGGCATCCCGCCGCGGTGAGGGCGAAAAAAACGGCGGACATCTGCACAACCCGGCGGCGCCCGATCGGAGCTCGGTTTTGTCCCATCAGTGGGTCCGCTCATCCAGCCAAAGCTCCCCCGCGTACCACAGCGGGTCATCGCGGTATGGACTGCTCAGTCCACGCACACGACGGTGGGCCACGGTGGTCCGCACCAGGGGATAGAGAAACGTTACCGGCACCTCCGCCTGAAATACCGGCATCAGTTCAGAGTAGTAGCGATTGACTTCACGCGGATCGAACACCGCCGCGGCTGAGTCAAGCAGGGCGACTACGCGAACGTTGTGGTACCCGATCCGCGACCGGGATCCGAAATAGTCCCGGTGACCGCCGTCACTGGTTAAAGCGTTGTTCACAGCGCCGATAGTCGCATCGAAGTTGCCCTTCCTGACCCGCGTTAAAACGGCTTCCGCCTCGAGAGTGACGATATCCATGGTGACGCCGACCGCGCGCAACTGCGACTGGATGAACACGGCTGCGTTTGCGAAGCTCTGATCCGGCTGAACGAGAGCTCTGAAGCGGAATGGTTTGCCGTTACGATCGCGGACACCGTCGCGGTTGTTGTCACGCCAGCCGACGCTGTCGAGCAATGTCCTCGCCCGCCGCGGATCGTACGGCGTTCCAGATGGAAATTCGCTGCCGTAGAACTGCTCGTGCGTAAAGAGCACGTCGAACGTCGGCACCTCGGCAGGCAGGTTCAGCGTTTCCAGAAGTGCACGCCGGTCGATCGCTAAGGTCAGCGCGCGACGAACCGCGGGATCCGCGAATAACCGGTTGCGATGATTCCAGATCACCGCGCGGATATGGTCGGGTTTGACCGCGGTATAGACGCGAAATTGGTCGTCACCACGAAGCTTCAGGATATCCGCCTCCCTGATCCACGGAATCGCATCGACGTTGCCGCTTAAAAGCTCGGTAATCATAGGCTCACCAAACTTCAGAACGAGTCGATTGATTTTCGGCTTGCCCTCGAAGTAATCGGGGTTGGCCTCGAACTCCATCATCGTCTTCGGAACGTGTCGGACGTATCGGAAAGGGCCATAGCCGATGGGATGCGTCCAGAAGTCCCAATCGTAGAATTTTGCGGGGTCGAGTTTCTGCAGCAGATGCTTCGGATAGATGGGGTCGTAATAGAGCCAGTATTCGCTCGGCTGCTGACGAAATGTGAGCGAGAATGTTGTGTCATCGATCACCCGAACCGAATACGCGTTCGGGGCCTCCGCACCCACGTCCGGATTGGTGAGCAGCTCGAAAGAAAACCTGGCGTCTTCCGCAGTTACAGGCTGGCCGTCGTGCCAGCGGACGCCGCTGCGCAAGCGTAC
>JBDSVO010000091.1:0-10971 GCA_039927215.1 Gemmatimonadaceae bacterium | reverse complement strand
GGAATGGCCGCGTCGGGCTCAGGCGGACTCTCGGCAATTTCCGCCGGCGTCGCCGAAGCGCTCATCACGACTGCCTTCGGTCTCCTCGTCGCCATTCCTGCGGTGTGGGCGTACAACTTCTTCCAGGTGAAGATCGATAACCTCACGGCCGAGATGACCTACACGTCGAAGGAAATGATCGACTACATGATCAAGAACGTGAGTGGTGAGTTCGGCCGCTCGCGCTTCACGCGCGAGTTCAACACGACGGCCTCGTCGGGCAGCGCCCCGATCTCGACGTAAGCGGGGAGGATTCCACTATGGCAATGACAGCAGGCGGCTCCGGCGAAGTAAAGGCGGAGCCCAACGTCACGCCGATGATCGATGTAATGCTCGTGCTGCTAATCATCTTCATGCTTGTCGTGCCGGCGATCAGTGCTGGCTTCCAGGCCATTCCTCCACAAGGGACGAACCTGAGGCCGCATCCCGAAGAGGAGCGCGATCAGGTCCTCGGCATCGATGCAGATGGCCAGTATTTCCTGAACAAGGCGCCGATTCCAAACGCGGAGCTTCCCCAGCGACTCAAGGCGATCTACGAGAACCGCGAGGAGGACAAGCTCCTGTACATCAAGGCGCACAAGGACCTGGAGTATGGCAAAGTCCTCGACGCTCTTGACATTGCGGCTCACAACCATGTGGCTGTCACCGGTATGATCACCGATCAAAAGCCTGGCACTGTTTCGCTGGTGCAGACGGACCGCATCATGGGTCTGCCGACTTCTGGAGGGGCCAAGTAATGTCAATGCAGTCGACTGCACATGGCCTCACGAACGACATCAACGTCACTCCGATGATCGACGTGCTGCTCGTGCTCCTCATCATCTTCATGCTCGTTGTGCCGATGTCGCGGAAGGCAATTGATCTTCAGCTGCCCGATCCCACGGAGCAGCAGTCGAGCGAGACCCCGCCGCCGCAAATCGTGCTCGAGGTAATGCCCGGAGAGAAGTATCTCGTGAACAAGGAGCCGGTTCCGAAGGAGCGGCTCCTCGCGCGGCTCACGGAGATCTACGCTCCGCGGCCGGAGAAGATCATTTTTGTGAAAGGCTCGCCGAAGGGCGTGAAGTACGAGCAGGTGATTTACGCAATGGACGTCGCGCGCGGGGCAGGCGTGAAAGTCATCGGCGTTTCGCCGAAGGAAGCCGCACAGTAGAGACGCGTAACGAGCCGGCGGCCGGCACACAGAGAGAAACTCGCTATCGGCCGCCTGTCGGCGTTCCGAGCAGAAGAGAGAGGCGGTGGCAGGGTGTCGCCGCCTCTCTTTTTGCGCATGGCCTGATCATTCTCCTTGTTCTCTATCCGATCGCCTCGGATCAATTCAAGGGCGAGCCCGCGCTTGGTGGCGGTGGACCCGGACCAGCGGGCGGCGGAGGCGGCGGCAGCGCACGCGCGAGCGCGGAGCAGCGGCTGCAATACGTGAGGCTACGTCCTGCAGCGGATGCGGCGAAGGCTGTCGTTCTCCCGAAGCTGGAACCGCCCAAGCCGGTGGTGCCGCCAGCGCCGCCGGTTGCTCCGCAGGCTCCAACGCAGCCGAGTGTGGCGGTAACGGGACCTTCGGCGGGTGTTGGCACCGGCACGGCCGGCGGGCCAGGAGCTGGGCCGGGGACAGGCGGAGGAATTGGCTCAGGTGTCGGGACCGGCACCGGAAGCTCGGTTGGTCCGGGTACTGGTGGCGGACCGGCCGGAGCCTACCCGCCAACTCCGACTCAATTCTTCTTACCGCCTTTACCGGCGCCCGGAAGCGTGAAAGGCTATCACCTCATCGCGTGGTTTGATGTTGATGAAAAAGGCAACGCGACGCTGCTCGGATTCAACCCGTCGAGGGACGGTGGATACAATCGCAAACTTCGAGATGTATTGATGTCGCTTCGGTTTCGGCCAGGCGTTCGCGCCGACGGAACGCCCGTGCGGGATACGGTCGATATTCAGTTCATCTTCTAAAATCGATTCGGCGGATTTAGCGGATTGTCTCTCAACCAGAGCCAAGCAGGCGAACCGCCGCCTAGCCGACGCTAATCGTTGTTCGTAAATTCCGCGCGCACGAACCCCAACCCCGGAGACGTGATGGCCACTACTGTCGAGAGAATCGAAGCCGACAGCACCGAATCGTCCTCCTCCGAGTTCGTCAAAGCCCTGACCCTCACCGACGCGACGATGCTCGTCGCCGGATCGATGATCGGGTCGGGCATCTTCATCGTCTCTGCGGACATCTCCCGCAGCGTGGGCTCGCCGCTCTGGCTGATGCTCGCCTGGATCGCCGCCGGCGTGATCACAATGCTCGGCGCCCTTTCGTATGGCGAGCTCGCGGCCATGTACCCGCGTGCCGGCGGACAGTACGTCTTTCTCCGCGAATCGATGGGGCCCTTGATGGGCTTCCTCTATGGTTGGACGCTCTTCATCGTCATTCAGACCGGCACCATCGCAGCCGTCGCTGTCGCCTTCGGACGATTTCTCGGCGTTCTGTGGCCCGCCATAACGCCTGACCTGTATTCGTGGTTCCCGCATTTCTCGATCAATTCGCCCGGTGGAGTGATCGACCTGGGCCTCTCGCCACAGCGACTGGTTGCGCTCATCACCATCTGGATTCTCACCTGGATCAACCTTCGCGGCATCCGCGAGGGCAAGTTCGTCCAGACGAGTCTCACGCTCATCAAGACTGGCGCGCTTGCGGCGCTCATCATTCTCGGACTGACAATCGGGCGGAACGCCGAGGCGCTCGCGGCTAATTTCGGCCCGGGCGCGTTCGCGGGCGGAGTTCCCATCACATCGGTGTTCATGATAGCGTTCGGGGCATCGCTCGTCGGATCACTCTTCGCCAGCGATGCCTGGAACAACGTCACGTTCGCGGCGGCCGAGGTCAAGAATCCTCAGCGCAATCTCCCGCTGGCGCTTCTATTCGGCACCGGACTCGTGAGTATTCTCTACCTGCTTGCGAACGTGGCCTATCTCAACGTCCTGCCGTTGGAAGGCATCAAGGAAGGTGCGACGGTACTCGAGCGCGGTATTCAGTACGCGACGCAGGACCGCGTTGGAAGCGCTGCTCTCGAGATGATATTCGGGCCCGTCGGCGGGACGCTGATGGCCGTCGCAATTCTCGTTTCGACATTCGGCTGCAACAACGGCCTGATTCTCTCGGGCGCGCGGGTCTACTATGCGATGGCCAAGGACCGTCTATTCTTCAAAGGCGCCGCAACGCTCAACAAGAACCAGGTTCCAGCCAAGGCGCTCCTCTGGCAGTCCGTCTGGACGAGTCTGCTGTGCCTGACCGGCACATATGGTCAGCTGCTCAATTACGTGATCTTCGCTGCCCTGATATTTTACGCATTCACGACGATCGGACTTTTTATTCTGCGCAGCAAACGGCCCGATGCCGAACGGCCGTACAAAGCGGTGGGGTATCCGGTGCTTCCGGCGCTGTATATCATCCTGGCTTTCACCGTAGCGGTGGTGCTCCTGATTTCGGAGAGCACGCGCGCGCAGGCACTGTCGGGTCTCGTACTCGTCGCGCTCGGCATTCCGGTTTACTTCCTGTGGAGGAGAGCTGAGCCACAGCCATAGCCTCACCGTCAGCCGTTTCAAACTTCAACCTCGCACTCAACTTGGCGCCGCCCGAAAGAACGACGCCAATTTTGCAAGTAACCCCCAGGAGATCAGCAATGAAAGTTTTGGTAACTCCGGTGCTCCGTCGTGCAGCTCCATTCATCCTTGCCACGCTGCTGGCGCTCGCCGGCGCGACGATGCTCGCGCCGCCGGCTCTGGCTCAGGCAGGGACGCTCACGGACTCGGCGCAGCTCCAGGCTCCGGCGCATCGTCCAGGCGGCGAAGCGAATCTGGTGATTCCGGATCTGTCGTCGGTGAATTTCATGGGGATCAACGGCCGAAGCCTCCTGATGGCCGGCCTTCTTGTCTGCGCTGCCGGCCTGCTTTTCGGGCTTATCATTTACAGGCAGCTTAAGGACATGGCCGTGCACGAGTCGATGCGCGAGGTCTCCGAGCTGATCTACGAAACCTGCAAGACGTACCTCATCACGCAGGGCAAATTCATTCTCATCCTCGAGGTCTTCATCGGGTTCGTGATCCTGCTCTACTTCGGCTGGCTTCTCGCGTTCGAGCCGATGAAGGTCGCGATCATTCTGGCATTCAGCCTCGTGGGTATTGCGGGAAGCTACGGCGTCGCCTGGTTCGGAATCCGTATCAACACGTTCGCCAACTCGCGCACGGCGTTCGCTTCTCTTAGAGGGAAGCCCTATCCATGCTACGCAATTCCGCTAAAGGCGGGGATGAGCATTGGAATGGCGCTCATCTCTGTCGAGCTCCTGATCATGCTCTGCATTCTGCTTTTCATACCAGGTGACTACGCAGGCCCATGCTTCATCGGCTTCGCAATCGGTGAATCACTCGGCGCGGCAGCTCTCCGAATTGCGGGCGGAATCTTCACGAAGATCGCCGACATCGGTGCCGATTTGATGAAGATCGTCTTCAACGTCAAGGAAGACGACGCGCGGAACCCGGGCGTCATTGCCGATTGCACGGGCGACAACGCGGGCGATTCGGTTGGTCCGAGTGCGGACGGGTTCGAGACCTACGGTGTCACGGGTGTGGCGCTCATCTCGTTCATCCTTCTCGCAGTGCGCGACCCGGCGACGCAAGTGCAGCTTCTGGTCTGGATCTTCGCGATGCGCGTGATGATGATCATTGCCAGCGGCGTATCCTATCTGGTCAATGAAGCAATTGCGCGCGGCCGCTACATCACCGCCGACGAAATGAACTATGAGTCGCCGCTAACGTCGCTCGTGTGGCTCACTTCGCTGGTCTCGGTTGCTCTCACCTTTGTCGTTTCGTATTTCCTGATTCCAGACATCGGCGGCGATTCTTCCCTCTGGTGGAAGCTCTCGGCCATCATCACCTGCGGTACGCTAGCGGGCGCGATCATTCCCGAGCTGGTCAAGATTTTCACTTCGACAGAATCCCGTCACGTGGCCGAAGTGGTTACGTCGTCCCGCGAGGGTGGAGCGTCGCTCAACATCCTGTCGGGCCTCGTCGCCGGAAACTTCAGCGCGTACTGGCTGGGAATGGCAATCATGGTGTTGATGTCCATCGGCTACGGCGTCAGCACGCTCGGCATGGGTTCCATCATGCTCGCGCCCGCCGTGTTTGCTTTCGGACTCGTGGCGTTCGGATTTCTTGGAATGGGTCCGGTCACGATCGCGGTGGATTCATACGGCCCAGTCACCGACAACGCGCAGTCGATCTTCGAGCTGTCGACGATCGAGCGGATTCCGGGCGTTGCCGCCGAGCTGCAACGCGACCACGCGTTCAACCCCAACTTCGAGCGTGCAAAGCACCTGCTCGAGGCAAACGACGGCGCCGGCAATACGTTCAAGGCGACTGCCAAGCCGGTTCTTATCGGCACGGCGGTCGTGGGAGCCACGACGATGATCTTCTCGATCATCATGAGCCTGACCCATGGACTGCAGCCTGAGCTTCTGCCGAATCTTTCGTTGATGCATCCGCCGTTTCTGCTCGGCCTCATCTCGGGTGGAGCGATCATCTACTGGTTCACCGGCGCATCAATGCAGGCAGTGACGACAGGCGCCTACCGGGCCGTTGAATTCATCAAGGCCAACATCAATCTCGAGTCCACCGAAAAGGCATCTATCGCCGACAGCAAGAAAGTCGTCGAGATCTGCACCAAGTACGCGCAGAAGGGCATGTTCAACATCTTCCTGACGGTGTTCTTCGCGACACTGGGCTTCGCTTTCGTCGAGCCGTACTTCTTCATCGGCTACCTGGTATCGATCGCGATCTTCGGGCTTTATCAGGCGATCTTCATGGCAAATGCCGGCGGCGCGTGGGACAACGCGAAGAAGATCGTGGAGGTTAATCTGAAGGAGAAAGGAACGCCGCTGCACGAGGCAACGGTCGTCGGCGACACAGTCGGCGATCCGTTCAAGGACACGTCCTCTGTCGCTCTCAACCCGATCATCAAGTTCACAACGCTGTTCGGTCTTCTCGCCGTCGAGCTCGCGGTCTCGCTCGCCGAGCAGCGCGGTCCAATGCTCACGCACGTCCTTGCCGCACTGTTCCTGGCGATTTCCGTAACCTTCGTCTGGCGGTCGTTCTACGCCATGCGGATCGAGAAGTAGCAGCGGCCAATGTCGCTCTTCGCGCGGAAGCCGATATCTGAGCTGCTCGCGGAGGAAGGTCATCCCAACGCCCTGAAGAGGGTGTTGGGAGCCGGCGACCTGATAATGCTGGCAATCGGCGCCGTCATCGGCGCTGGAATTTTCTCGTCGATCGGAACGGCCGCCGCGGGCGAGATTCTACCTACGGGTGTAGTTGTGAGATACGGCGCCGGGCCGGCGCTCATCATCTCGTTCATTCTTCTTGGCGTGGTCTGCGGATTGGCCGCGTTGTGTTACGCCGAGCTTGCGTCGATGATACCGCAAGCCGGCAGTGCGTACGCTTACTCGTACGCAACGCTCGGCGAGATCGTCGCCTGGATCATCGGCTGGGACCTGATTCTCGAGTACGCGGTGGGGAACATCGCTGTGGCAGTCGCATGGAGCGGCTACTTCACCTCGTTTCTCACGGCATTCGGACTAGACCTGCCGGCCTGGTTGACGCACGGGTACCGATCCGCGCTTCTGAGCTCCGACCCCGCGGTGCACAGCCTGCTCCAGACAGCCCCGAAGCTTGCGGGGATCCCAGTCCTCGTAAATATCCCCGCGTTTGCAATCGTGATGGCAATCACCTGGCTGCTCCTTCGCGGCGTGAAGGAGAGCGCGCGGGCCAACAACATCATGGTCGTTATAAAGCTGCTGGTGCTGGGCCTGTTCGTCGTCGTCGGAGCGATGCATATCGACACGTCGAACTACGTGCCATTCGCTCCAAACGGCTGGCGCGGGATTCACCAGGGCGCCGCGATCGTGTTCTTCGCGTACATCGGCTTCGACGCAATCTCGACTGCTGCCGAAGAAACGAAAGATCCGCAGAGAAACATGCCCATCGGAATTCTGGGCGGGCTCGCCATCTGCACGGTCATCTATGTGATTGTCGGAGCTGTGGCGACCGGAATGGTGCCGTATCAGGAGCTCAAGGCGGCCGATCCGCTTGCGAAGGCGCTGACAATGGCGGGACTGACGACGGTGAGCTGGATTGTTTCGCTTGGCGCGGTGGTTTCGCTGACTGCCGTGCTGCTCGTGTTCCAGTACGGCCAGCCGCGAATCTTTTTCGCGATGGGACGTGACGGACTGCTGCCGAGGTGGGCGTCGAAGGTCCATCACAAGTCGCGGGTGCCGCACATCACCACCTGGGTGACAGGAATTGCCGTTGCGGCCGGTGCACTTTTCGCCGATGAAAACGAGATCTACGACCTGACGAACATCGGAACGTTGTCTGCATTCGCGATCGTGTGCATCGGCGTCCTCGTGCTGCGATACACGCAACCTGAAAGACCGCGCCCGTTCCGTGTTCCATTCGTGTGGCCGGTGACGATAATCGGCGCCGCCGCCTGCATCTACATTATGTTCGGTTTGCCGGTGCGCGCGTGGGAGCGGTTCGCCATCTGGATGGCGATCGGTATTGCGTTTTATTTCCTGTACGGGTATCGAAATTCAACTCTCCGGCGCGGTGCGGCGCCGATCCCGATCGACGAGTCGCCGTAAATGGGAATATTCGCAGCTCTGCGTCGCATTTCGCTCACGAAGTGGATCCTGATCGCGATGGTCATCGGCGTCTTCATCGGGTGGCTCGCCCCCGAATTCGCCGCGTCGCTCAAGGTCTTCTCAAATGTCTTCCTGCGGATGATCAAGTCGATCATCGTGCCGATCATCTTCGGAACTCTCGTGGTCGGAATCGCCGGGCATGGAGACGACATGAAGCGGGTGGGGCGTCTCGCTTTCAAGTCGATCCTGTATTTCGAGGTTGTCACGACGCTGGCGCTGTTCATCGGCCTGGCTGCCGCCAACCTCGTGCGCCCGGGAGAGGGAGTCGTTCTCGCTGCATCCGCGGAGCAGGGCAAGGCTCTTGCCGGCAACACTCCAACTGCGTCCGGGTTCATCGAGCACGTTGTCCCGACAAGCTTCTTCGAGGCTGCTTCCAAGAACGAAGTTCTCCAGGTGGTATTCTTCTCGATACTGTTCGCGGTAGCGCTGTCGCAGGTGAGAGGGCGGCCGAAGGAGATAATGCTGGCGGGCGCCGAGGGGCTCGCCGAGGTGATGTTCAAGTTCACCGGCATTGTGATGCGCTTTGCGCCAATCGGCATCGGGGCGGCGATGGCGGTGACTGTGGGTCACAGCGGCATAGGCGTGCTGATCAACCTCGGAAAGCTGATACTCACACTCTACGGTGCGCTCGTTGTGCTGATCGTCTTCGTGCTCGTGCCGATCGCGTACATCTTCAAGGTTCCGGTGAAGCAATTCCTTCAGGCGGTAAAGGCGCCCGCTCTGATTGCGTTCTCCACGACGTCATCGGAAGCCGCTCTGCCGAGCGCGATGCAGGCGATGGAGCGGATCGGGGTGCCACGGCGGATCGTGGCGTTCGTGATGCCGACGGGGTACTCGTTCAACCTCGATGGGACGACGCTGTACCTCGCCGTGGCGTCCGTCTTCGCGGCTCAGGCAGCGGGTGTGGACATGACGCTCGGGCAGCAGCTCATCATGATGCTGACTCTCATGCTGACGAGCAAAGGAGTGGCCGCGGTGCCGCGTGCGTCGCTCGTGATACTTTCGGGAACGCTCGCAACATTCGGGCTCCCGCTCGAGGCGGTCGCGCTGATTCTCGGAGTCGACGAGCTGATGGACATGGCGCGAACGACCGTGAACCTCGTTGGGAACTGTCTCGCTACGGTTGTCATGGCGCGATGGGAAGGGGAATTCGTTCCGGTTTCCGATCAGGTCGAGCCAGAGCCTTCGCTCGCTGCCTAGACTCCCGTAAGCTTAAGTCGCCTGACGGCGGCGCGGACCGCTCCACGCGCTGGAATTATCTCGGCAGACTTGAGCTGAGCGCCGGGGACTGCTGATCGTATCCGCTGCTCCAGCTTCTTTCTCAGCAGCGAGCCCTTTTGAAGAAGGCCGCCGGAAAGAGCTACCGGGATCGCGGCGCGCTCGTCGCCGAAAAGCCTCGTCGCCAGCGCGCGCACGTGAACGACCAGTTCCTCGGCAGCGAGCGAGACCAGAGAATTTGCGCGAGGGTCGCCGGCCGCCGCGGTAGCGATCACCACCGGCGCGAGGCTGGCAATCGTAGTGGTGCTCGCTGCAATCGCCCACGGGATGAGCTCTTCTGCAGTATTCACCTCGGCGGCGGTGAGAATGGCGCCGGTCAAGGCTGTCGGCGCCTCTCGTCCATCAGCGGCGGCGGCGACAACACCAAGCGCACGCTTGCCCAGCCAGCCGCCGCTTCCCTCGTCGCCGAACATCGGACCCCATCCACCGCAACGCGCATACTCGCCGTTGATTCCGCGCGCGTAGGCGACGGATCCCGTGCCGGCGAGGACGATGATGCCCGGCCCCTCGCCGAATGCATCGACGAGCGCGATCGCTGCGTCAGTGTCGATCACCACTTCATCGGCGACACCGAGTCGGTTCAGCTCGTCCTCGAGATCGCGGCGCTCATTCTCGCGTCCCACGCCGGCGAAGCCGCCGTAAAGAATCGTGGGGATGGCGTCGAGTATTCCCGCCTGCGACAGCGCCTGCCGCATGAGCTCGGCGATCACGGCGCCGGATTTCTCGGCATCTCCGGGCCGCATCGCGGAGCGTCCGCCCTCGACGGTGGCGAGCTCCTCTCCCGTCTCCGTTGCGAGGATGAGTTTTGTTTTCGATCCGCCGCCGTCGACTCCGGCTACGATTTCTTTCATAGAGTTAAAGGTCAAAAGCGGTCATTTCCAGGTCCGCCCCCGTTCCTGCTCGGTCGTCAACTGCGAATGGGTAAGCGACGACAGTATACCCACCCCAACCGTGACCGTAGTCCCGATGAGGACGTACCACGGCCATGCAATCTTCCCCAGCGTTGTGAGGGCATCTGTCATCCCCGGAAACACCGGGATGAGCTGCTTCGCAAAGACCACCAGCGACATAACCAGCAGCCCGACGGCCATTCCCAGAATGGCGTCTCGCTGGATTGCCCGTCGCCACAGCCAACCCAGGAAAAAGCCGCCGAGCAGGGCGCCGTATGTGAACGAGGCAATCGACAAGGCGACCACGACAACCGGGGTTCCCTGCTGTCTGTACAGCAGCGCCGCGATCAACAGGATCGCTCCCCATACAAGAGAGAAGATCCGTCCCATCCGGAACGTGTTTTTCTCTGTTGGCTCGCGCTTCGAGAGCGGCAGGTAGATGTCGTGAGTGGTCGCTGCCGCGAGCGAGTTGATCGAGCCGGAGAGCGTGCTCATCGCCGCGGCGAGGACTGCAGCGACGACCAGTCCGGTGAGCCCCGGTGGCATGACGTCGATTACGAACGTCGGAAAAATGGAATCGGGGACGGCGAACTTCCGGCCGCCGTAATAAGCGAAGAGCCCGAGCCCAATCATCAGAAACAGAACGAATTGTGCGAACACCGCAATGCCGCTTCCGATCAGCGCACGCCGCGCATCGCGAAGATTTCCCGAAGCAAGCAGGCGCTGCACGATGAGCTGATCAGCACCGTGCGACGCCATCGACAGGAACGCACCGCCAACGAGGCCCGCAAGCAGGGTCTGCGCTCTGTCGAAACCCGTGTAAGTATCGATCACCCGAAGCTTGTCCGAGCCGCTAGCAACGTCGAAGATCGTGCCCCACCCGCCTGCCACTCCACGTCCCAGCAGGTAGAGTGCGCTGATTCCGCCGAGGATGTAGACGCCGGTCTGAATCACATCGGTCCACACCACCGCCCGCATACCACCGTGGTACGTGTAGAGCAGCGTGAGCACACCGAGTATCAGAATGGAGAGGGGCATCA
>JBDSVO010000090.1:0-5286 GCA_039927215.1 Gemmatimonadaceae bacterium | reverse complement strand
TTTCTGGAGCAGCTCGTCAAATCGGTTGTCGTTATTCATCATGAAACCCACTCCTGTCGAAAATCGGCGAGCGCTTCTCGAAGCTTTGCGCGCCCCTGAAAGAGACGCGTCTTCGAAGTCCCGGCGGGAATGCCGAGTGCCGCTCCGATTTCGTCGTGTGTGAATCCTTCGACATCATGCATCAGGAAAACCGTTCGGTACTTTTCGCTCAGCGAATCAATTGCTGCTTTGAGCCGCGTTTTGAGATCGGGATCTGCCTCGCCTCCGGAAGTTCCGAGGCCGTGGGCCTCTTCGATGGGGACGTTTCGTGCGCGCATTTTCTTGACGGTGCGAAGCCCGTTCAGAGCCACCGAAACGCCGATAGAGTGAAGCCACGTGGCGAGCGACGAGTCGTGCCTGAATTCGGCTATTCGCTCGAAGGCCCGGATGAACGTGAGCTGAGTGAAGTCGCGTGCAAGCTCGTCATCGCCGGCCAGGCGGTAGGCGAGTCGGTACACGCGGTCCACATGGCTATCGTACAACTCGCGCTGCGCCCGGCTTTCGCCGGCTATCACGCGCGCGATCAGTTGTCGTTCGTCCACCCGGCCTCGGCTCTCATCGGTGATTCGAAGCGCCGTCATTTGCCCCTGTAGACACGCTAAGCCCCAATTTGGTTCTGTCGAGTATGCGCCCCGACAAACCTCGTGGTACGCGCCTGGGGCAGCGAGCTATGCCGGTGGCGGAACACCCTCAAAGCCCCTACAATCACCCTCGAAGAACAGCCCTGGGCGCGGGTGCCCTCGCTTAGCAAGGTTTACAGGCCCGTGCCGTCCGAGGTTTGAGCGGTGCCGTGTATCGTTGGACGCGACGATTCCCCTTATCGCGCAGCCTGGCTGCGCAGGACTGAGATATGAAACCACTCGGCATAGCTGGTGTGATTCTGATCCTCGCCGGCGCGGTGGTCCTCGCGCTCCGAGGCGTCAGCTACACGAAGGAGCGCCAGTCGGTACAGGTCGGCCCGCTTTCCGTGTCGGCGGATCGTAAGGGATTCATCCCTCCAGCGGTGGGGCTGATCGCGGTCGCCGCGGGTATCGTTCTGCTGGTCGTTGGACGTCGGCGAAGTTGAGGGCCGGGGGACGGCGACCGGGCGGCTAGCTGAGCACTCGAAATCCTTCCATGTCAGCCGCCATTCCCTGGTTCTTGTCGAGCGTCACAAACTCCAGCGTGCCTGGCTGGAATTCGGCGGCGACGATCGCGGCGGCGAGCTGAATGGCATCCGCGGCGCGGAGTTGGTGAACTCGTAGTAATCGGATCGCCTGCTCGCGGACGTCACCCGAAGGCCCGACCTCGGTCCACGAGGCGATCGCGTGACGGACACGCGTGATCGAGGCACCGAGTCCAGCCGAAGTCAGCTGGCCGTCGCGCTGGAGCCGCGCCAGCGCCGACACGCACTCGACGGGCGTGCCCCACCATGTGGCAATCGCCGGGTCGGAAGAGTGGATTTCGCGGACTCGAGCGGATGCACTCTCCGCGACAAGCAAAGGAATGATCGCGGATGAGTCCCAGTACCTCACCGTCCGCTCCGTCGCTCCTCGAGAAGCGCCTCGACCGCGGACGCGCCTTTTGTGAGCCGAGGTGGGGCCGGCAGGTCGTCATCCCACTTCGCCGTGGGCTCCCGCTCCGGCAGCGACACTACGCCCCGCTCGGCGAGCGCGAGAAAGCGAGGCGGAATTCCTCGAGCCTGCGCAGCGGGCGGCACCAGCCGGGCCACCGGCGTTCCGCGATCGGTGATGGTGATCGGCGTACCGGCAGCGACTTTCCTGAGTAGTGCGCTCAAGGTGTTCTTTGCGACAGATACCGACACCGATTTCACATAGCTATTCTAGCTAGATTCTGATAGCTAATCAAGCTCGAATGCTGGCGGCCGGTCTGGCGGAACTCATCCGTGCTATCCGGCGAAGCCCCTCACAACCGCCCGAGGCGCAATAAAAGCTGAGTCTTCGCGCTTTCAAGTGGGCAGTTCGCGAGTCGAAACCCCGGTCAGTGGCGCGTGGTGCGTTACCAGTTATTCTGTTTCCCGTTCATGAGTTCGGACGCGGAGCTTGCCAGAGCGCGAAATCACGGATAAACGGGCAACAGGAAAACAGTGAACGCAGAACGCGTAACTGACTGGGTTTTCTAACCTCGTCTACCCACTCTAAAGCCCGAAGAGCCTAAAAGCTTAAAAGTCGAGGTGATTCCAGTTAGCAATCGCGTTGAGAGCAAGCGCGAAGGAGCCTTGCGACTCCCAACGCCAGAGTGGACGGATGCCGAAAAGGATCACGTGACCCTTCCCCACGGGGGCATCCACCACCGCGGGCTTATTATTCAGCTCATCCCCATTTGCCAGGAGGCCAGAGACTAGCAACGAGTCCACCTTTTCGTGGAACTTCAGGATCACCTTCGCCCTCATTCTTTCCCGCTCTGCTTCGATTGCCGGGCTCCTGCCTTCGACTACTATCGTATCCTTCGCCGCCACCGTGAATAGCGGTGCCTGGCTGAAATAGATCGGGAACGAGCTGCTCTCGTACCCGTAGAGAACCGGACTCGCTTTCGCGACCGGCTGCACGCGGAAGATTCCGCCGCGCGCATTCAGTCTCGGCGTTGTCGCAATGCCGATGCTGCTGTTGAATCCCATTTCCACCGGCAGCCGGCTCGTGTTGCCGCTCGTGAGCAGCAGCCCGCCCCGCTCAATGAATTTCTTGAGTGCATTGAGGCCATCGAGTCCCATCCCGGGGCGGATGTCGTCCGTCTCGTCCCATTTGCCGAGGTTTGGAGTCGATGCGCTTTTCCTCCACGGAATCGGCGGCCCAATCATTGGGCGACCGTTGATGAGCGTCGTCGGCGCTCCACTCACGTGCGGGTACACGACTACGTCGAACCGATCGAGATAACCGGGACGCTTGAGCTCCTGCTCCGAGATATATGTATATGGTATGGCCATCTGATCGAACGCGAAGCGAATCCATCCCTCGTTCTGCGTTTCGATCCATGAGTGCAGAAGGCCGATTCGTGGTACGGTGATCGTGTGCTTCTTCACCGACGGCGCGCTCGACACGGCGACGCCGCTCAGACCCAGGCCGGTCACGACGTCGCGGGACTGCGACGAGGCATTCTCGACGATGAATGTGCCTGCCGGATAAGGCACACCGCCTACGGTGAACGGTGCTTCCGCTGCGCTCGCGCGCGCGCCGCGGAGTCTCCACGGAAGCACCGCCGATCGCCAGTCGCCGAGGTGTTTAACGATGAGCGTGCTCCCGTTCCCAACGGTGCTGCCGGCGATGGTCGCGTCCTGGGTCAGCAGCTGCATCGGGCGCGTCAGGATCGTCGAATCCGCGACCTTGATCGTCTCCACATGACGCAATGCATCGAGTGTCCAGCCCGTGTCGTCATAAGGTGGCGGATCGTCCGCCTTGAATTTCTGAATCGCGAGCAGAGTTCTGACTGTCGCCGAGTACGGTTGATCGAGCCTGACGATCCAGTCGCCTGTGCGAACCATTACAGGGGTGGCTCTCGCCGGCGTTCGCGCCGGACGTTTCGTTGTGTCTGTGGCTGGTGCCATCGTGTCTGCGACACCTGCGGGACCTGCGGCGCTGTCGCCGGCAGGTTTCTTCTCCGGCGGAGCCTTCAAGGCGATATCAGCTGTCGCGACATGAACCTCCGTGCCGTGCGCGCGGAAGAGATTCACCATGTCCGCCGCCTCAGCCGCATGCCGCTGGTTCCGCGGAATCACAAACGCATACGGCGCAGAGGTAAGCCCCCGCGCGATCATCCGCTCCGCTTTCGCGAGGTAGTTTGTGAGAAATGTCTCGCGATGGTCAGCAACGTATCGCAGAGCGATGAGAGAGCCGGATTGCTGGAAGTTGATGTTGTTGCGGATGCACCAGCGCACGCCGTTGACCGGCGGATTTGCACGATCCCATCGGCGCGCCGTGTCGGCTGCGGGCAGCTGCACCAGCCGGCACCCGGCGCCTGACGATGTATACGTCTCGTAGAAGCGGCCGATCGAATTATGCAGGTTGGCAACGGCAAGCAGCGTGTAGTTGGGCGCCCATCCGTCGTAAAAACCGTGAGTCCAGATCCCGGGAAGACCGCGCCGCGTGAGCTCGTTGATCTCCTGGTAAGCGAGCGTGTGCCATTCGTTCACGACGATCGGATCGTACTCATCGTTGTACGGGCCGGTGCCGGTGCTCGTGTACAGGAATGGAACCGACTCGTGGAGATCGTGCACTACCACAGGCTTCCAGTGAAGAAATCCGGCCATGAAGTTCTGCGTCAGCTTCTGGGACAGCACCATTCCATCGCGGTTGTTGTCGTGCGCCGTGTATTTCCCCCAATAAATAAGAGGGACCCCGCCCGGACCTAACTGAAGCGCGCGCGCCTGTTTGTCGGCGTCCACCATGCGGTCGCGCCCGTCCACCTCTGTAACGGGTGTGATGAGCGTGATGACGTTCGACCGAATTGCGCGTGAGTTGTCCGATTCATCGACAGCAAGACGGTAGGCGAGCTCCATCAGCATCTCGGGACTTCCCGTCTCCGGCGAATGAATGGATCCGCTGAGCCAGTAGATCGGCTTCGCTTCGCGGATCAGCCGCGCTTTCTCCGGCGCACTCAATCCCCGCGGGTCAGCCAGACGCGCAAGCTGCGTCCGAAAGCTCTCGAGATTGTTGATCGTGCTCTCATCTGCAATAGCCAGCAGGATCATCTCGCGTCCTTCGTCGCTCATTCCGAGCGAGAACAGCTTCGTTCGAGGCGAAGCCGCGGCGAGCGCGCGGAAATACCGATTGATATCGGCGACGTACGAAAGGCGACCGAGCGTTCCCGGCACGTAGCCAAGAACCTTGAGTGGTGTCGGGACAGTGCTCGATGCCGGCAGTGTCTCGACCAGGTCTGTGTTGAACTTCCAGATTCGGTCGTTGGTGGTGAGCTCGCGAATGCGAGCCGTATAAGCGCTGTCGATTGCCTGCTGCCCAGCGGCAGAGTGAGACGCAAGTACAAGAGCGAGGAGGAGTGCAGCGGGACGAAACAGTTTCATAGGAGAAATTTCAGGTGGGAGCTGGCCCCGGAGATCGCTGAAGACGCATTACGAAAAACACGACGGTGAACACTGCGAGCATCACCGCCAGCGCTATGAACTCCTGGCGCGTCGAGCTGCTCATGAGCCAGACGATGATCGCCGAGGCGAGAACTGGAATCACCGGTCCGCCCGGTACCCTGAACGGCACCGCACCGTCCGCTCTCACGTCACGCCTTTGCAGCTCGATCGTT
>JBDSVO010000089.1:0-6731 GCA_039927215.1 Gemmatimonadaceae bacterium | reverse complement strand
GCAATGGCCGCTGGCCAGTTCGGAATCAAGCTTCCGTCCTCCGGCGGGAGCGGGTGGGGGCCAGCCATCTATGTGGAGCTGCTGAAGACTCGTGAACTGCTCGAGCCGATAGCTGCGGACACGCTCGCCGTGCCTGAGGAAAACGGGCGTCGCAGCGCAATCGCGGACCTTTTCCTCGTCAAACCAGGCGCCGTTTCGCTGAGGCTCGAACGCACCGTCCGCGCACTCAGGAAAAAGCTGACTATCGAGGAGGACAAGAAGATCGGAGGAGTGAAGCTGACGGTTACAACCCGATGGCCGAGCGTATCGTTCGGCATTGCCAACCAGCTCGTGCGCGGCGTGAACCAGTTCAATCTCGAGTCACGCAAGACCCAAGCGGGCGCCGAGCGTCGTTTCGTCGAGGCGCAGGCGATCGAGGCGGAGCGAATCCTTCGCGACGCCGAGAATCGGCTGCAGTTGTTTCTCCAGAGGAACCGCGGAGGGCTCGCCGGCTCGCCTGAGCTCCAGCTGGAACGGGATCGCCTGCAGCGCGAGGTCACTCTGCGGCAACAGAGGTTCACCTCACTCACAGAGAGCCAGGAAGAAGCAAAGATTCTCGAGGTCCGCAACACGCCTGTGATAACCGTGATCGAGCAGCCTAAGCTCCCCGTGCTGGCCGAGCCTCGCAACTCGGTAACGAAGGGCCTCCTCGGTGCGGTTGCCGGCGCCGTGCTTGGAGTGATCATCGCGTTTCTCTCGCAGCGGGTGGCAGGTGCCCGCACAGCTTCGTCGCAGGAGGCGACGGAGTTCTTCGAGCTGGTCAACGAGGCGACGCCGCGGTTCCTTCGTCGCGGCTGAGAAACCGAATGGGCAGGGAGCCGCACTGGCTCACGGGTTCGATATGGAACCTGCTGGGAACCGGTGTCCCCTTTGGATTCGCCATCGTGTGCATGCCCCTCCTCCTACACCGGCTGGGGCCTGAGAGGTATGGCCTTCTCCTTCTGGCCTGGGGCGTTGTAGGGTACTTCAGCCTCTTCGATTTTGGTTTAGGCCGGGCCATTACTCAACTCGTTGCACGAGCCTACAGCGTCTCCGCCGCCGAGGCGGTCCCCGTAATCGCGACGGGGGTGCTTGCTCTAGGTGTCTTCGGCACCGTCGGAGGGCTGATCCTCTACGGTGCGGCTCCTTACCTCGAGCAGGCAGGACGCATTCCTCCGGTCCTTCGCGAGGAGGCTATCCAATCAGTAAAGGTGCTCGGGATAGGATTGCCGTTCGTGATCGTGTCCGCGGGGCTGCGTGGTGCACTCGAGGGCGTTTTCGATTTCGCCTGGATCAATGTCATACGGATTGTGTTGGGGATTGGAACCTATCTGGTGCCGGTGCTGGTAATCCTCTGGGCAGTTCGGCTGGACTGGATTTGCGCTGCTCTGGTTCTTCTGCGGGTTCTCGGGTGCATCGCGTACTACGTCCGTTGCCGGATCTTTTTCAGTCTGGCGGGAAGCCGGAAGCTCATCGACGCGTCGGTCGCGAAACGCCTCGTTGGCTACGGGGGATGGATCACCGTCTCGAATCTGATGAGCCCGTTCATGGCATATCTCGATCGCTTCCTGGTCGCCGGAGCGATCTCAGTTGCACTTGCCGGCTACTACGCAACCTCGCAGGAAATCGTAACGAAACTTCAGATCATACCTGGCGCTGTCGTCGCAGTTCTGTTCCCGGCAATCTCGAGAAGCCACGAGTTATCCCCGGAGCGGGCCGGAGACATTTTCTTCCGCGGTACCCAGTACGTGACGTTTGCTCTGCTTCCATTGGCCGCAGCCATGGTTCTCTTCGCACGAGAAGGCCTGGGGCTCTGGTTCGGTGATGAATTCGCTACGCAGTCATACCGCGTCGCACAGATTCTGACGGTTGGCTCGTTCATCAACTGTCTGGCCTTCAATCCTTTTTTCTTCCTGCAGGGAATAGGTCGTCCCGACATCACCGCCAAGATCCACGTGATCGAGCTCCCGGTTTATCTCCTCCTGCTGTGGTACCTGATGTCACGTTGGGGAGTGACCGGTGTTGCACTCGCGTGGAGCCTCCGCATGGTGCTCGATCTCACGATTCTCACGTATGCCACGTCGCGTCAGTCCGCCGTCATGCGGGAGATCATTGGCCGCGCGGTTCCCCGGTTCCTCTGGCCAATTGCGGCGCTCACATCGCTCGTTCTGATTCAATCCGTCGCGATGAAAAGCCTGGCGATGCTCGCGGTTGCGGCGCTGAGCACCTGGGCACTCTGGACCGAATGGCAGTCCGGGCACATTGTGCTCGTCGACGCGAAGAAGCTGTAATCCGCATGGATCGCCTCGATCTCGGCGTGGTTGTCCTGAACTGGAATGGGCTCCAGGACACGCTTGGTTGCCTCGCGTCGATCTACGAGCAAAAGGCAATCCCGGCATATGTGGTATTCGTTGATAACGGCTCCACCGATGGCTCGGTTGCCGGTGTCCTTGCATGGCTCCAGAACCACCAACGCTTCGGTGCAAGTGAGAGCCAAGAAGACGATGTTTCGCACTCGCGCGGTATGCGTGAGTTTGCTCTGCATGAGCGACAAAAGTCCCAGACCGACGATGACGATCGCGGAGTGCATCCCCGTTTCGTCATCATCGAGAACGAAAGAAACCTGGGGTTTTCCGCCGGGAGTAACGTCGGAATCCGGTTTCTGTTGCGCCGGGCTGTGAAGTACGTGCTTCTGTTGAACAACGATACTCGGCTGGCATCCGAGGCCTTCGCGATACTCGTGGCCGGAATGGAGCAATCACCAGAATGTCAGTCCATGGTCCCTCAGATCAGATACGCCGGTGAGCCGGACCGAATCTGGCAATGCGGCGCTGAATGGACCTGGTTCGGAACACCACGCTACCATTACGCAGAAGCAGATGTTGCCGCTCTGGAGGGCAGGGGCCCGTTCGAGGTCGAGATGGTGTCAGGCTGCGCGCTGCTCGTCCGATCATCATGGCTCGAGACCCACGGGATACTCACGGAGCGCTTCTTTTTTGGCGAAGAAGATATCGACCTGTCGTGGCGCATGAGGGCAACAGGGAGAAGAAGCATGTACTGCTGGCCACAGGCGGTCATCTATCACAAGGTTGGTGGCTCCCTCACCAGGAGGACCGAGGTTGGCCTCCTGCCGAAGGTCTACCTCGGCTATCTCAACCGGATGATTTTCCTGAGGGAGGCATGGGGCAGGAGTTATCGATGGCAGGCGCGCCGGGTGGTCGTCCACGGTTATTTCGTCTGGATGATGATCTTCAAAATGGGAGTTTCGCCTTCCGATGCGCTTCGAGTAGTCAGGGATTTTGCGCGCGACTCGCGGGAAAAGAATGGCGTCGACGCTGAATTCTTCTCGTACCTGATGCACGAGAAATTCAAGGACGCGAGATGAGCTACGCGGGATTTCTCGTGTTGCTCTGCTTCGCTCTGATGTTCTCCGGTCACGAGAAAACGCTATGGGGCTCGGCCAAAACACCTTTTGCATTTGTCGTTTACTCGTTTCTCGGACTCCTGTTCATCGCGGTCTTCATCGCGCCGAGCATGGGGTTTCGGACGCTCCATGTCGAGACAATCCTGGTAATCGGGCTGTTCTTCGCTTTGTTCGCGGTCGCGTCCGTTTCGCTGGCTCGAATTGCCGGAGAGAGGGCGCGGGCTCCCTCACGGCTGGAAGCAATTGGCTCGAGGCCTTCATCGGCCGCAGAGAAGCACGTAGTGACGAACCTCGAGTATCTCGCCCTCGGTGGCCTGCTCTTACTGGTCTTTGGCGCGAGCATAGCGAGCCGCGGGATCGGAGTTGTGGAAAAAGGTATGCTTGGCGTTGGGGGATTCGAGAGCCACCTGATCGGGATTGGTGTTGCCTATTTCGTCGTTGCAGCATCGCAGGTGGGCGGCCAGCGTGTGGTCCGGACAGCTTTCTCGCTCATCGTACTCTGGATTCTTGCCATCAATCAGGTCAAGTACCTGATCTTCGTCCCGTTTGCCGGAGCGCTGCTGTATCGCTGGGTGTCGGGACAGATGTCGACATGGAAGGTCGCTCTCCTCGCCCTGGGCGTTCCGCTCACTCTTGGGGTTGCAGTATACGCATACTTCGGCGTCTCCGCTGCCGTCGCCGGCGTAGCGCTTACGTCCGCACTTGTCACCAAGTTGACCTGGCACCTCATCGGGTACCTGGTAGCGGGCATCATCGGCCTCGATCAATTGCTGCTCGAGATGCAACCGGTCGCATTCGGCGGCGGCGGATTGGCGTACGCGTTCGCTCCGCTCGTGAACATCGTTCGCTTTATCGCTGGAGCGGGAGATTACGTAAACACGGTCAACCCACTCTACCTGATTATTCACTCGAGCGATCTGATCGATGCCAATGTGTTCACCGTGTTCGGTTCGTTGCTCTACCGCGCTGGGTGGGTAGGCGCCGTTTCAATCACCCTGGCCTATGCACTTGTGTCGTACTGGATCTGGACACGCTGGCGCATGCGGGAAAGCGCTCTTGGGTGCGCCGCTGGAACATGGTGGATGGCGCCACTGCTTTTCACATGGTTCGATCCGTACTTCACGTCTTTTTCATTCATCGAAATAATGGTAATCTTGTCTCTCAGAGGCAGCGTGCGCATACCTCATCTGGTGAGACGCGCCCCGGGCGCCGCGGCAGAAACAAGCTCGGCGCCCGCGTAGCGAAATGAAGCGAGCCGATGCGACGAGCAGCGGTCGCCTTACAATCTGGATATTGCAGACCGGCGAGCCGTTGCACCTCGATCCAGGAGATGCGCGGCCGATGCGCGCGATGAATCTTGCGAATGCGCTGGTTCATGCTGGCCATCGAGCCGTTGTCTGGAGCTCGGCATTCTCGCACCAGGATCGCAGGCAACGGTCGCTCGCGCCGGAGACCACAGTGATTTCCGGGAATCTCGAGTATCGCCTGATCCCCAGTCCCGGATACGACCGCAATATTGGCCTCGGCCGGCTGTGGGATCATGCAGTGCTCGGAGTAAATCTGCGTCGAATGCTCCGCGATCAAGTCGATTTGCCGGATGTGTGCTTCATCGGGTATCCGCCCATCGAGACGGCATCGATCATGGCGCGCTGGCTGAAAAAAAGAGGCGTGCCGACCCTCCTGGACGTCAAGGACCAGTGGCCGACACTGTTTCTCGACTCAGTGCCACGACCTTATAGAGCACTCGGCAGAATAGTCCTGTCGCCCTACTATCTCAGCGCGAGGCGCGCAATGAGAGACGCGACGGCGATTTCGGCGATGGCCGAAGGCTTTCTCGAGTGGGCACTCATATTTGCGGGGCGCTCTCGATCCTCGCGTGACGTGGTGGTACCGCTGACGAGTCCAAGGGACAAATCAGGGGAAGCCGATCTGATCGAGGCGAGGCAGTGGTGGGCGGCTCGTGGCGTACGCAACGATGGAACGGCCAGGTTTTGCTTCGTCGGCAATCATACTCGGTCATTCGATTTCAATCCCATCGCTGCCGCAGCCAGGCGCCTGGCCGACAACAAAGTGGCCTGCGAGCTGATCATTGCCGGCACCGGCGAATGCTCCGCTGACTGGCAGAAGGCTGCAGCCGGACTGCCGAACGTAAAGTTTCCGGGATGGGTCAATCCCGCGCAGGCGCGTGTTCTGGCGGAGTTCTGCAGCGGCTTTCTTGCGCCGTACATCGGCTCGGACGACTTCGAGCGGAGCGTACCAAACAAGGTCATCGATGCACTTTCACTCGGACTCCCGATCATCACGTCGCTTCGAGGCGAGGTAGCTGCTCTGACCGAACAATTCAGCGTCGGACTACGTTACGGGACGGATTCAAATCAAACTCTGTACGACCGCCTTGCCATTCTTATCGGAGATCAGGCACTGCAGCAGCGCATGTCTCGTAACGCTCTCGATCTCTACGATGAGCGCTTCTCGTATGAGAAAGTATATGGCGACGTGGTCGCGCATCTGGAAAGTCTTGCCTCGGCCGCCCAGAGCTGGGCTTGAACCTGGACGACAAGGCCGAGGAGCTCCGGCGTTACGAGGAAGGCGCTCGACAAGCGCTCGCTTCAGCCGGCGCGATGGAGCCCCACGAGCTGGGGGCCTCGGCTGTCGCGCCAGAATTTCGTGCGCCCTACCTCTTTTACGAGCAGCGGATACAGGAGCTCGTTTCGCCGGCTCATGACGTTCTCGAACTCGGGGCGGGCTCGGGAATACACACTTCCGCCCTCCTCCGGACAGGCGCTCGGGTCATGGCCAACGATATCTCACCCAGCGCCCTGGCGTTGCTCCGGCGCAGGCTTGCACGGCTCGGGCCTGAGCGGCTGATCACGCGAGTCGCTGACATGGAAGCTCTTCCATTCGAATCCGGATCATTCGATGTGGTCGCTTGCGCTGGTAGTCTGAGCTACGGGCAGCCGGATCTCGTCGATGCAGAAGTACGAGGGTGCTGCGCGCCGGCGGCACGTTCATCTGCGTTGACTCACTGAATCACAATCCTCTGTATCGCGTAAACCGCTGGTTGCATTACACAAGCGGACAACGAACGAGGGGCACACTCCTTCGAATGCCCAATGCAGCTCGCATCTCCTGTCGATCTCTGCATGAGCGAGTATCATTGACTCCGTCCCCGGGGGACCCTGAGGAACGATGTACAGAACTTTCACGTCTGTGCGCTCGAAGCTACCACTGCCGCACGCGTGCCATGATCTGAAGATTCAGATTAGCAACGTCGCTCGTAAAATTCCGA
>JBDSVO010000088.1:0-6212 GCA_039927215.1 Gemmatimonadaceae bacterium | reverse complement strand
ACTGACAGCTCCTTCAGCGAGTTCAACGCGATTCTCTGCCGCAATGTGCTCATCTATTTCGACAAGTCGCTGCAGGCGCGCGTCCACGAGCTTTTCTACAACAGTCTCGCAATGTTCGGAGTTCTCGCGCTCGGGAGCAGGGAATCGCTACGTTTCTCGCCCTTCGAGGACTCCTACGAGCAAATCAACGGGCCGGAAAAGATTTATCGGAAAGTGCGATGATCAGAGAGGGAACGTCGATCGTGGTGGTTGGTGCGTCCTGGGGCGGACTAGCTGCGCTGAACTGTCTGATCGGCGGATTGCCGGCAGACTTTGAGGCGCCGGTCGCAGTAGTGCAGCACCGAAGCCGCCACGCGGACAATCTCCTTGCATCGCTGTTGCAGGATGTAACGCCGCTGCAGGTGGTGGAGGTCGAGGACAAGGAGCCGCTTGCGCCGGGCAGGGTTTACATAGCTCCGGCCAACTATCACATGCTCTTCGAAGATGGGTACCTCTCGCTGACGACAGACCCGCTCGTTCGCTTCAGCCGTCCCTCGATCGACGTGACGTTCATCTCCGCCGGCGACACTTATTTGACCTCGACAATCGGCGTTGTGTTGACAGGCGCTAACGATGACGGTGCAAGAGGCCTGAGGCACATTGTGGATCGCGGCGGCCGTGCGATAGTGCAGGACCCGGCCACGGCGGAAAGTCCGGTCATGCCTCAAGCGGCGCAGCGGGTCGTGCCCGAAGCTGACGTCGTACCGCTCGAACGTATCGCCGACCACCTAATGAAGATGGTCAGCCCCAAGGGTGCTCGATCGAAGAAGGTTGCCCTATGACGTCCGACAAGCGCGTAAGCATCCTGCTTGTTGACGACCGTCCCGAGAACCTGCTCGCTCTCGAAGCAATCCTCGAGCCGCTCGGCCAGATCCTGATTTCCGCGCACTCGGGTGACGAGGCGCTGAAATGCGTTCTCAAGTATGATTTCGCCGCGATCCTGCTCGACGTTCAGATGCCCGACATGAACGGCTTCGATGTGGCGCAGATAATAAAATCACGTGAGAAATCACGGTTCATCCCTATCATCTTCCTGAGCGCGATCAGCAAGGAGGACGCATACGTCTTCAAGGGATACTCGATGGGCGCCGTCGATTACGTCTTCAAGCCCTTCAACCCCGACGTTCTCAGATCGAAGGTCGCGGTATTCGTGGACCTCTATCTGAAGCAGGAGCAAATCAAGGAGCAGTCGGAGCTTCTCGCCGAAAGCGAGCGCCGCGAGCTCGAGCTCCAGCATCGAGCGGAGCTGCTGGAATCCGAGGCGAGGTCAGCAGCTCAGCTCGCCGAGCTGAACACTCAGCTTCACAACAGGCAGCTCGAGCTCGAGCAGGCGATGGGGGTGCGAAACCGGTTCTATGCGTCGATGAGTCACGAGTTGCGCACTCCTATCAACGCGGTGATCGGATACAGCACGCTTCTCATCGACAACATTTATGGTCCTCTGAACGAGAAGCAGCGAGAAGGTCTGCAGCGGACGTTGAAAGCGGCGCGCCACCTGCTCGAGCTGGTCAATGACGTGCTCGACCTGTCGAAGATCGAGGCCGGCAAGATCGAGCTTGCGCTTCAGCCCGTGAACGTCTCGACTCTGATCGAGGATCTTTTCATTACTGTGCGTCCGCTTGCCGATGAGTACGGGTCGCAGCTTTCGTTCGACGCCCCGCCCGAGCCGCTCACAGTCACGACCGACCCACGCCGCGTCAGGCAGATCCTGCTGAATCTTCTCTCGAATGCGATCAAGTTCGGGAAGAAGCAGCCCATCAAAGTGAAGTGCGCACGTACCGACGTCGGCGGTGTATCAATCAGTGTAATCGACAAGGGCGAGGGGATATCGGAGGAAGACAGGGCGCGCGTTTTCGAGGAGTTCGTCCAGGTGTCGCCGACGCAGCAACCCGGCACAGGGCTGGGGCTGCCGATTTCTCGACGACTGGCACTCCTCCTCGACGGGTCTCTCGAAATGGAGTCGATTCTTGGGGAAGGGAGCACGTTCACACTCACGCTGCCCGCTGAAGCTACTGCCCGCAGCATCGACGTAGACGAGTTTTCGACCGCCACGGCGGCCTAAAAACAGGCCCTGTGGGAACCCCCTGAACAGGGCCTTAAGGGTGCCTAGTTTGGCATGGTACCTGCCCACTACTATGGTCTGGACGCGCTGAGCGGCCAACATTTCAGGAGGAATAAAATGAGATTTAATCGAATGCTTATCCTGGTTCCGGCGGCCATATTGGCGGCCGCATGTGGCCGTGACGATAGCAACAAGCGCGTTGATGATGCGTTGAATTCCGATCTGTCGTTGGCGGCACAGGCCCGCCCGTACACGGCGTTGGACAGCATCTCCGCGGCTGAGCGTGCAGCAATTGCGCAGGGCATCGCGCCCGTAGGTTATGTGGGCGGACAGCCAGTGTATACGACTCCCCGCACGACGGTGCAGACGAGTGCTCCAGCCAGACGTACGAGCACCAGACGGTCCTCGTCCTCGGGTGGCGGAACGGTCTATTCGGCCCCTGCCCGCAGACAGACCATCGTAAAGCACACCAAGCGTGACGCCGCCATCGGCGCGGGCGCTGGTGCAGTCATCGGCGCAGTAACAAGCCGTGACAAGGTGAAGGGCGCAGTTATTGGCGGTCTCGCCGGTGCAGTGCTCGGTGGAGTTATCGGAAACAACGTCGACGTGCAGAAGCGCTAAGCTTCTCCGACGGCTGACTCAAAGCGCCCCGCGTCTTTCGAGATGCGGGGCGCTTTCTTTTGCTTTAGGGAATGGCAGCGAACTTTGTGAGATCAGCACCGCTACGCGTTGATTTTTACCCGCAGAAATTCCTGGCCGAAGTGTCTACGATTGGCGTCCTCTGAGTAGGACATTCGGCCCCGACGCTTCTGAAATATTTGTGATATTGCCACATCGGCACCGAGTCGCAAGACAACAATTTTGGATGAACCAGATAGTCGCGTGAATTCGACGATACGGGCTACCCATTAGTCGCATTAAATTAGGGCGCATGCCCCAGCAGCCTATCACCGGCGTCTTCAATGATGGCTATATAGCCGAGGTCTACGAGTCGTACCGCCTCGATCCAGCCTCAGTGGACGAATCGTGGCGCCAGTTCTTCCGGTTCGCCGAGTCACTGCGCGCAATCACCCCTTCCGGCCCGTGGGCGGGTGAAGGCGGCGCTCCCGCCGCTGTCGATCCGGACCTCCTTAGGAAAGTCGCGGGCGCGGCCGAGCTCGTTGATTCGATCCGGGCCTACGGTCACCTCGCCGCCGAAATCGATCCCCTTGGCACTCGGCCACCCGGAACGCCGGAGCTGACACCGGAGTTTCACGGAATTACCGAGGCGGATCTCGCTCTCATTCCCGGCAGCGTGCTCAACGCTCCGGAGCCCACCGCAGCCGAAACTGTCGCGCGGCTCCGACAGCTCTACTCATCGAACGTGGGATTTGAATTCGACCACCTCGGCGCTGCCACCGAGCGTGAGTGGATTCGCAACCAGATTGAGAGTGGACGAGTTCGGCAACCTTTGAGCGTGGAAGAGAAGAAGGCAATTCTCCGCCGCCTTACGCAGGTCGACGCACTCGAGCGCTTTCTTGGCCGCGTCTATCAGGGGCACAAGCGATTCTCCATCGAGGGCACGGACATGCTCGTCCCGATGCTCGACGTGTCGGTCGATGTTGCGGCGGCACACGGCGCTAGGGAAGTCAGCATCGCGATGGCGCACCGAGGTCGCATCAATGTGCTGGCGCACCTGCTCGGGAAGCCGTATCGAACGATTTTCGGCGAATTCGAAGGCAAGCATGCACTCGACAATGCGGAGAGCGAGACAGGGGACGTCAAATACCACTTCGGCGCAAAAGGACGACGGGAGGTTGCGGGCGGGCGCGAGATAGTCATCTCACTTCTACCGAATCCCAGCCACCTGGAATTTGTGAACCCGGTTATGCAGGGCGCTGCACGTGCAAGGCAGGACCTGCTCGCGGAAGGAAAAGACCGCGACGAATCGTCGGTCGTTCCAATCGCGATTCATGGTGACGCGGCGTTTCCGGGCGAAGGCGTAGTTGCCGAGACGCTCAACATGTCGCGGCTGCGTGCGTACCGGGTTGGCGGAACACTTCACATCATCACCAACAATCAGGTCGGGTTCACGACCGATCCATGCGATGGACGCTCGACACGTTACGCGAGCGACCTGGCGAAGGGCTTCGAAGTCCCCATTGTCCATGTGAACGCCGAGCATGCCGACGCGTGTGTGCGGGTCGCACGGCTAGCTGTCGAGTACCGCGCCAAATTTGCGAAGGACTTCCTGATCGATCTGGTTGGGTACCGCAGGCACGGACACAACGAGACGGATGAGCCGGCCTTTACGCAGCCTGCGCTTTACAATCAGATACGCGTGCACCCGTCGACACGTGAGGTATGGGGAAGCCGGCTTGTTGCGGAAGGCGTCATGACCGAGGAAGAGGTCAAAGCGCTTGACGTCGAAATGACCGCGAAATTCGAGGCGATCCAGAGCTCCGCGACACCGGCCGATGGAGAGGGCGAAGATCAGGACGTAATTCCTGAAGATGAAAGCGACGACACGGTGGTAACGCGCGACAGACAAACACTGCGTGCCGATCAACTTATTGCCTTGAACGAGCAGCTGCTTGCATGGCCACAGTCGATCAAGCCGAACGCAAAGCTCGCGAAAACTCTCCAGCGGCGGCGCGAGGCGATGGGCGAAGCCGGTGGAATCGATTGGGGTCACGCCGAGACGCTCGCTTTTGCATCATTGCTTGCTGAAGGGACACCCGTCCGCATCACGGGCCAGGACGTCGAGCGGGGAACGTTTTCCCATCGCCAATCGGTACTGCACGACGTCGACACGGGCGAGGCGTATACGCCACTGAGTCACCTTCCCGAAGCTATCGGAAAGTTCGAGGTCGCCAACAGTCCGTTGTCGGAGACCGCGGTGCTCGGCTTCGAGTACGGGTTCAGCACGGTGCGGCCCGATGCGCTGGTGCTCTGGGAGGCGCAGTTCGGGGACTTCGTGAACGTAGCACAGCCGATAATCGATCAGTTCATTGCATCCGATCGGGCGAAGTGGGGCCAGGACTCTGCTGTCGTGCTGCTCCTTCCGCATGGGTACGAGGGCCAGGGGCCGGAGCATTCGAGTGCCCGCCTCGAGCGATTCCTGCAACTGTGCGCCGACGGGAACATGCGCGTCGCGTATCCGTCTACGCCCGCGCAGTATTTCCACATTCTCCGGCGCCAGGCCGGAGTTACCCTAAGACGGCCGCTCATTCTGATGCAGCCGAAGAGTCTTCTGCGCCTGCCCGAGGCAGCGTCGAAGCTTCGCGATCTGACCGACGGGCGGTTCCACGCAGTAATCGACGATCCGATGGTGAGCGATGCGCGCAATACCGTGACCCGTCTGGTTTTCTGCACCGGAAAGATTTACTACGATCTGCTTGCTCAACGAAAACCGCATGTCGCGCTCGTGCGAGTCGAGGAGCTCTACCCGTGGCCACACGAAGAGGTGGCGCGCATCGTCGATCTTTATCCTTCCGCCACTGAAGTCGTCTGGGCGCAGGAAGAGCCGAAGAACATGGGCGCCTGGACGTATGTCTCGCCGAGGCTGCGCGTTTCGACCGGCAATGCAATGATCGTCCGGTACATCGGGCGTCCCGAGCGGGCGAGCCCCGCCGAAGGTTATGCTTCGGCGCACAAGACAGAGCAGGAGCGGATAATCGCGGAAGTGACCGCGGAGATCCCGGCGCCTGCAGGGACGAAGCGACGCGGCGCTCACGTGAGCTCATAGCAGCTCTGTCTTTATCCAATAGAGTGAATTGATGAAGCGAGTGTTGTTCACTGTTGTGGCTGCAATGTCAGTCCTGGTGCCGTGTCGTCTAGTTGCGCAGACGCGTGGCACAGCGCAGCCGGAAAAACTTCGCGTGCTGTGGATTGCGGCGCACCCGGACGACGAGGACACGCAGCTGCTTACGTGGCTGTCGCGCAGTGGCCGCGCAGACGCCGCATATCTGTCGCTGACACGCGGCGATGGCGGCCAGAATCTCATCGGCAATGAGCTCGGCGAGCAGCTCGGAATAATCCGAACCGAAGAGCTGCTTGCGGCGCGCCGAGTTGACGGAGCGCACCAGTATTTCACGCGTGCCTACGATTTCGGATTCTCGAAGACGGCAGC
>JBDSVO010000087.1:0-11104 GCA_039927215.1 Gemmatimonadaceae bacterium | reverse complement strand
CTACCGCAGCCGCACCCGCCGGTCGAATTCGGATTCTTGAAGGTGAATCCCGAGCCCTGCATCGAGGTGACGTAGTCGATCGTCACGCCCGAGATGTACTGGGCGGAGAAAGGATCGATGAACACCTTAAAGCCATCGTTGTCGAGAACGAAGTCATCCTCGGCGCTCTTGTCTTCGATGACAAGGCTGTACTTGAAGCCGCTGCAGCCGCCGGGCTGAACGGCGACACGAAGTCCGCCCTCTTCATCGGTGACGCCCTCGGCGTCCATGAACTTCTTCACCTCGACGCCCGCTGCCGGGGTCAGAGTGAGCTCGATATCAGTTGAAGTCGACGTCGACATTACAATCCTCCGTTGGACACCCGAAAATTAGCCAAAAGCAGGCATTTGGGGTAGCTCAATTTCAATCAATCGGCGGCGGCTGCCATCGCAGGTGAACGCGGCCCCATGCTTGTCACCGGCTCGGCTGCTCCGCCCGGGCCCTCTTCCTGACGGAAAGACCGCGCAATCCAGAGGAATGCCGCGAGCGCAACGGCGAGCATGATCAGTGACTCGACCGTCTGACCGAAGATCATCTTGCCGATGCCGAACAGTGTTGAATACACCGCGATGATGCCGGCGATCCAGTTTGTCCAGGCAAGCGCGCCTCCAGGTATTCCTTCGCGACCGAACCCTGCCTGCGCCGCGATCCTCCGCCAGCCAGGCCCGCCCGGACGGACACGCCGATAGAAAGACTCCAGTATGCTGTCCGGCTCCGGACTCGTCAGGAAGGTCACGCTGACCCAGACGATCGTGCTGATAGCAACCGTCACCAGCATGATCGTCGCGTCGGCATTCGGATCACCGGCTGGGAATCTTCCGGGGATTGTGCGGAACGCGATGGCCGACACAACGAAGGACGTGATCATCGCGCTTATCTCCGACCACGCGTTGATGCGCCACCAGTACCAGCGAAGGATGAGAACCAGTCCTGTTCCGGCGCCAATGGCGAGGAGGAATCTCCATGCTCGCTCCACTGAGTCGAGCTGGGAAGTGACGCCGATCGAAAGGATGAACAGAGACACAGTCGCGATTCGCGCCACGGTGACGTAGTGGCGCTCAGACTCGTTCGGCTTCAGAAAGCGCTTGTAGAAATCATTGACCAGATACGAGGCACCCCAATTGAGCTGAGTGCCCACAGTGGACATGTACGCCGCCGCAAAGCCTGCCATCATCACACCGCGCCATGGCGTCGGCAGATAGTCGACGAAGGCGTGCACGTAGCCGGCTTCCTTGTCGACGAGATTCGGGTAAAGGATCACAGTTGCCAGCCCCGTCACAATCCACGGCCACGGTCTGATTGCGTAGTGCGCAACCTGGAAGAAGAGCGTGGCGAGCACTCCGTCGCGCTCACTGCGCGCAGAGAAGATGCGCTGCGCGATGTAGCCACCACCGCCTGGCTCCGCGCCTGGATACCAGGCCGCCCACCACTGTACCGAGAGGAAAACCGTCAGCGCGAGGATAGGCATCCACGCGTAGGCGACGATACCATCCGGGGTCACCGACACCGGCAGTACTGAAAGCGCTGCCGCTTCGGATCCGAAATGCTGAATGAGCCCCGTGCGAAGTGCGTCGATTCCACCAACAGCCTGGACGACATAGACTGCGAGAATTATCACCGCCGACATCTTGATAACGAATTGAATGAGGTCGGTCCAAAGCACCGCCCAGAGTCCGGCAGCAACGGAGTACACAACCGTGATGACGAAGCAGATTCCGACGGCAAGCACGGGCGATACGCCTAAGGAGATCGTGAGAATCTTGATCATCGCCCTCGTAACCCATCCGAGGATGATCAGGTTGATAGGTATTGCGAGGTAGAGTGCGCGAAATCCTCGGAGAAACCGGGCGGGTGCACCGCTATAACGTATCTCGGCGAATTCCACGTCGGTCATGACGTTGGCGCGCCGCCAGAGCCGGGCGAAGAAGAACACTGTGAGCATTCCGCTCATCACCATGTTCCACCAGAGCCAGTTTCCGGCGACGCCGTGCGCGACTACGAGGCCGGTGACCACGAGTGGCGTGTCGGCAGCGAAAGTCGTCGCGACCATGGATGCGCCGGCCAGCCACCAGCTGACGTTTCGTCCGGAGAGGAAATACTCGTTGAGACTCTCGCCGCCTCTCTTCGTGAACATCAACCCGATTACGGTTGACAGGAGGAAGTAGGCTGCGACGATAGCCCAGTCGATCGCGGTAAGATTCATCGGCGTCGGGGGGAAAAGTGTCGGAGGCCGACCGACGGGCACCCCGGCTGAGCGAGGCCGGGACATGGCTTGCGCCAGCAGGATGCAACGCCGGTTCGTATCATTAGGCAGCAGTCTCTACAGAGTCCAACTTACGAGAATCCACGCAATGGCGCGACATCGTCGCTTTTTCCTGTTATCGCTCGCCGCTGTCACAGGCGGATGCACTGTCACAAACAACCGCATCGATCCGCCGGACGAGCTGCCCGAAGCTCCGGTGAAGCCGGGGATCACGGTTCTGGTTGGCGACAGCATCGAGGTAATACGCGGAAAAAAAATCGGCCTGATCACGAACCAGACGGGAATTGACGAGCACCGTCAACCGGATATCGACGTGCTTCGCGAGCCGAAAGCCCGGAAAGCAAATGTGACGCTGACGATGCTTTTCTCGCCGGAACACGGAATCCGCGGAACGGAAGACACGCAAAACATCGCGAATGACGTCGATCGTCGTACGGGACTTCCTATCTTTTCTCTCTATACGAACCAGACAATCGGGCCGCCGGACAGTCTTGTGCGCCAGCTCGACGCGCTTGTGTTCGATCTGCAGGACATCGGCACGAGGACATGGACGTACGTCGGAACAATGATCTACTCGATGCGCGCGGCTGCGCGAACCGGGAAGCAGATCATCGTGCTCGATCGCCCCAACCCGATCACCGGCTTTTTCGTCGAGGGGCCGATGCTGGACAGCACACTCGCAAACAATGCTGATCCGACACCTGAGCGGCCGGGGCTCGCGTACGCGCTGTACTCGATGCCGCTCCGCCACGGCATGACGATGGGCGAGCTCGCGCTGTTCTTCAACGATGTGCTCGGCATCCGCGCAAACCTGAAGGTGATCCCGATGCAGGGTTGGCGGCGCGACTTGTGGTTCGATCGCACTGGGCTTCCATGGGTACGCCCATCGCCAAACCTGCCGACGCTCGCGAGCGCGATCATGTATCCGGGCCTCGTGGCGTTCGAGGGCACCAATCTCTCGGTTGGACGCGGCACGCCCTCACCGTTTCAATTCATCGGTGCGCCGTGGCTCAAGGCGAAAGAGACTCTGAAGCTGCTGCAGGACCGTGAGCTAACGGGCGTTCGTTTCGCCGAGCAGTCGTACACTCCGATTGCGCCGGGTGACGGCAAGTTCGCAGGGCAGTTCATTCCGGGAATTCGCATGATCGTGACAAATCGGAGCTCGCTGCAGCCGTCCCGCGTCGGCGCTGCACTTCTCTGGGCGATTGCAAAAACTTCACGGGCGGGGCTCGTCATCAACGACCGCGCGTTCGATCTCCGGTTCGGCTCCCCATCCATTCGGGAAGCGCTGCTGCGTGGCGACGACCCGGATGGAGTTATCGACCGGGAGTACAAGGCCGCGTTTGCGTTTCGGGAGAGAACGAGGCGGTACCTCCTGTACCCGTAAATCAATACTGTGTGGTATTAGTTTGCCGTTTTCGTAAGCATGCCTCTTGCAAGCCTCAGGACACGAAGTCTCATAAGCCATTTGAGGGAGGCACGATGCGAGCACTTGTGACATCGCTGGCGATGGTCGTAACCCTTGCTGCGTCGGGATGCGCCGGCCGCCAGGTCGAAGTGACCACCGGACCGCAGCCCGCTGCGGATGTTTCCATACGGTTTACCAATAATCTCAGCCAGGCCGTGAACGTCTACGTCACGACCGGAGGCTCTGATGTGTTCCTCAAGCAGGTGTCGTCAAACAGCGTCGAAGTCCTGCCCGTCGCGGGCATACCAGCCGGAACAACGGTCATGCTAAAGGCGCGAACAGTGGACGGAACTCGGACGTATTCGAAAGACAACGTGCAGCTTGCGGTTAATTACGATTGGCGCGTGCCTTAGGGCATCGGCGTCTGGGTTGTTGGCAATGCCCGGCCTGTCAGAATAGCTTTACGGGTCGAATCGTCTCACCGCTTCGACCCGTTTTGCTATTCGTTCCTGCAGCAGGGAGGGGTAGCATTTTCTTTGACCCGTATTAAATGAGCGCAATCTGGCAGGCGATCATCAATGGATTCCTCAGGCTCATCGAGCCTGTGGTAACGCTGATGGTCAAACTCCGGGTTCATCCGAACGTTTTGACGACCATCGGGACCGCGGCCTCGGTTGCCAGCGGCATCGCATTCGCCCTCGGACACATCAGTCTCGCGGGCATTATTGTTGGTCTCTGCGCGATTTTCGACGTTCTGGATGGCGTCGTCGCCCGTCGGACGAATCAGGCGACCGTGTTCGGGGCGTTCTACGATTCGACCCTCGACCGTGTGGCCGACGGGGCACTGCTGGGTGGAATTCTTTACTTCTACGCCACGCAGCCGGTGTTCGGGAGCCGCATCATGATAGTTATCACCTTGCTTGCGCTCATCGGTACATTCATCATCTCGTACACGCGAGCGCGCGCGGAAGCACTTGGAATCGATGCAAAAGTCGGATTCCTGCAGCGGCCCGAGCGCGTGGTTCTGATCTCGGTTCCGACCGCCTTCGGGGGCCTCGCCTTCAACGGCGGAATTCTCATCGCGGTCGTTTGCATTCTTGCAGTTTTCTCATGGATCACCGCTGTGCAGCGAATCCTTTTCGTCCGGCGTGCAACTCAGACTACTGCGCCAACCACAATCCGCGTAATCAATGAAAAGAAGAAGTTGTCCGCGCGCTTTGCGTCACGGCGCGCGCAATCATAGATGAAGTCGAGAAACTCCTCAACGCCCGGTAATTCGCGCGCAAGAGCAGCCTCAAAATCGTCCGATTCCCCTCCTGGCCCGCCGGCACCGGCAAAGGGCAAGCTCGGGATTCTCACCCCCGGGCTCGGCGCGGTAGCAACAACCTTCATGGCGGGAGTCGAAAGCGTCCGACGCGGTTATTCCAAGCCGATAGGATCGCTCACGCAGATGGCGACGATTCGACTCGGCAAACGTACAGAGAACCGCTCGCCGCTGATAAAGGATTTCGTGCCGCTGGCAAGTCTCGACGACATTGTGTTCGGCGCATGGGATCCGATTCCCGACGATGCCTATACGGCGGCGAAGAAAGCCGGCGTTCTCGAGGACCGCGATCTCGAGCGAGTGGCTGACTTCCTGAAGGGCATCAAGCCGATGCCTGCCGTTTTTGACAACAAGTACGTCACGCGCATCAACGGTACAAACGTCAAGAAGGGAAAGACAAAGCGCGATCTCGCCGAGCAGCTCCGCCAGGACATTCGGGATTTCAAGTCACGGAACAAGCTCGACCGCCTGGTGATCGTCTGGTGTGCCTCGACAGAGATCTTTATTCGTCCCGGCGCGCAGCACGCGACAATTGAGCAGTTCGAGAAAGCCATGGAGCGGAACGACGACGCGATCGCGCCGTCGATGCTCTACGCGTACGCGGCGCTGATGGAGGGTGTGCCATTCTGCAATGGCGCGCCGAACCTCTGCGTGGACACGCTCGCGCTGCAGCAGCTGGCGATCGATCGCGGCCTTCCGATCTCCGGCAAAGACTTCAAGACTGGCCAGACCTGGATGAAGACCGTCATCGCGCCCGCGCTGAAAGCCAGAATGCTCGGCCTGGCCGGCTGGTACAGCACGAACATTCTCGGCAACCGTGATGGCGAAGTGCTCGACGATCCCGCCTCATTCAAGACGAAAGAGGAGTCGAAGCTGAGCGTTCTGCACACGATTCTGCAGCCCGAGCTTTATCCGGATCTGTACAAGGATTTCTGTCATGTGGTGCGCATCAACTACTACCCGCCACGCGGCGACAACAAGGAAGGATGGGACAACATCGACATAGTCGGCTGGATGAACTATCCGATGCAGATCAAGGTGAACTTCCTCTGCCGGGATTCGATTCTCGCAGCTCCGATCGTGCTCGATCTCGCCCTCTTCTCCGATTTCGCGCACAGGGCGGGGATGAAAGGAATCCAGGAATGGCTCTCCTTCTATTACAAGAGCCCCATGGCGGCACCCGGATTGCAGCCAGAACATGATTTGTTCATCCAGCAGACGAAGCTCAAGAACACGCTGCGACATCTGATGGGCGAAGACCAGATCACGCATCTCGGGCTGGAGTACTACGCGTGATTCACCGCGCCAGCCGGGTCCGACTGATTCTCATTGCGGCAGCCTTCTACGCTGCGGCTTCCGGCTGCAGCAATCCCGAGCGCTCACTCGAGAACAGACAGTGGTCCGACAGCTTTGCCTTCCGAATTACAGTCGATCCGATGCCGCCCCGGGCAATCGAAGACGCCCGCTACAAGGTCGTCGTGCAGGACAAGAAGACGGGGGAGCCCATCGAGACGGGGCAGGGCCGCATTTTCGCAACGAGCAGGGACGGCGCAAACACCGACGACGGCTTGGTGAAGGGAAAAGAAGTCGGCACGTACTACGGCCGGCTGTTTTATCCGACAACAGGCGACTGGGCGATCGCTCTGCAGTTCCGCCGAGATTCCACGTCCAGGCTGGAGCGGGTCGATTGGACGCAGAGCGTCAATAACGCGACAGGCCCGGGCTCGTAACACCGTGAAGCATTTCTTCCGAACTCAGCTTACGCCCGCGGTTGTTCTTCGCGTCGCGGATGAATTCTTTCCAACCCTTCCACTCGATCGCACTGCACACACCGCGCGGTCGCGGACCTACTCGGGGCTCCTGGGCACTCTCAATCTGTCCGTGAAGAAAGAGGGTGGACACTACACGTTCGTGCAGATTCACACGGACCAGATCGGCGAGAGCCGGCTCGACCGGAATGCAAAGCGCTTCTTCGTGAAGCTGCATCGCGTGGCCGACCCTGCGCACAAACTGGAAGCGGCCTACTAAGCCGCAGCGTGGGCGCGGCCCGACGATGAAGAAGACAGCAGGCGACACCGCGGTTGTACGGGGCCGATCAGACTCGCGCTCACGTGTGATCCTGTGCGAGCAGAAGCTCGAGGACTACGTGCTCCCTCAGACCTCCGATATCGTTACTGCAGTCCGTCGCCTTGCGGCGTACTGATGCCGGAAGGCAACTCGTCGGCGGGCGGGTCGAACGCAACGAGGTACGGGTGTGTCGGCTGTCTGACGCTCGTTGCTGGAATGTTCAGTGGCGCAATGATCGGCGTGTTGATTGCAAAGATTGTCGGCAGTGCGCGGAACTGTGAGCCGGCGACAGGGTTGCCGGCATGTGATTGGCACGTGTACGCGGGCGTCGGTATGTTGATTGGAGCTGTGACTTTGCCGGTGCTGGCGCTCATGCGCCTGAGGCGCAGCGACTCGAAGGCGGGAAATTCAGAGTGAGGAGATCGGTGTGGCACGAGTAGACATCATCATGCCGCAGATGGGCGAGTCCATCGCTGAAGGCACCTTGTCGAAGTGGCTGAAGAAGGTCGGCGACGAGGTGAAGCGGGACGAGCCCTTATTCGAGATATCCACTGACAAGGTCGACGCGGAGATTCCTGCGCCCGCCGCAGGCGTGCTCGCCGAGGTATTGGTGCAGGAAGGCGAGACGGTCGAGGTGCAGACTGTTGTCGCGCGCCTCGAGACGGAGAAGGGCGCGATGGTGGAAGCTCCGGCCGCTGAGACTGCGCCGGCAGAGGCAGCTTCGGCGGCCGCCACGGCTGAGCAACCGCAAGCGGATGCCTCGAGCGGGGGCCCCCCCCCGAAAAGAGAATCTAATGCGGGTGCTCCGGCGCCCTCTCACCAATCTCCTGCGCCCGCGACCATTTCCACGCCGGGCCAGAACGGCAATTCCTTCGAGGAGCGAATCCGCACGAAATCCTCGCCCCTCGTAAGGAAGATCGCCGCCGAACATGGGGTCGATATTACCTCGCTGCAAGGCAGTGGAGTCGCCGGCCGCGTGACGAAGAAAGACCTGATGGGATTCATCAGCGAAGGGATCTCCGCGGGCGCGCGAGGCGGCTCGATGCACGCTCCGGGCGGCGTCTCCGGAGATGGTGGCATTCATCTCCCGCTTCCTGAACCGTGGCCGGGTGACAGAGTCGAGCCGATGTCGAAGATGCGCGGCCTCATCAGCGATCACATGGTCGCCTCGCGCCGCACATCAGCGCACGTCACGTCGTTCATGGAGATGGACCTCACGCGAATCGCGCGCATCCGCGCTCGCAAGCGGGCGGAGTTCGAAGCGGCGACGGGACAGAAGCTCACCTACATGCCTTTCATCATCGCGTCCGTTGTTCAGGGCTTGAAAGCGTTCCCGATCGTCAACTCGTCAGTCGCCGGGAAGAACGTCATATATAGAAGGCCGATCAACATCGGCGTTGCGGTCGCACTCGACTGGGGACTCATCGTCCCCGTGATCAAGAACGCCGAGAATCTTTCGCTGGCGGGGATTACGCGCGCACTGAACGACCTCGCGGCCCGCGCGCGCTCGAAGAAGCTCTCACCTGAAGAAGTACAGGACGGGACCTTCACCATCACGAACCCGGGCGTCTTCGGGTCGCTGATGGGCACGCCAATAATCAACCAGCCTCAGGTAGCGATCCTCGGCGTCGGTGCTATCGAGAAGCGTCCGAAGATCATTCCGGGGGCCGACGGCGAAGACACGATTGCCATCCGCACCTGTGCCTACTTCTCGATTTCATTCGACCATCGCGTCATTGACGGCGCCGTGGCTGACCAGTTCCTCGCTTTCGTGAAGAAATCGATCGAGGAGTTTTCCGAAAGCGGAGCTTAAGATGCCGCGCCTGCTGACAATTCAGAGAATGACCGTAACCGCCTCCGAGCGGGACCGCTACTTCGAAAGGCTTAAGGCGAACAAGGCCCATTACGCGGCCGCGAATTGCCGTTTCTGGGTTTTCGAGGAATCCGCGTTGCCTGGAGCTTTCGTGGAATTCACGGAGGCCGACGACGAAGCGGCTCTCGTCAATGCGCACGCGGCAGCGCCGCATCGCCCGATGGATCCAGCGCGCATCTACAAAGAAACGGAGATTGCCTGAATGCCCGCCAGAAGAATCGCGGTCGACGGAGTTGAGTGGGAAGTCGCGCCATCGGGCTTCGTGACTGCTTACGATCAGGACGAGTTCGGGCTGATCTTCACTCGCGAGGCCGCCAACGGAAAGGAAGTCAGGGTCACCCGCTACTCACCACAGGGGTCGAGGTCGCGCGAGCAATCATTCCGCGAGCTCACCGAGGACCAGCTCAGGCAGTATTTCGCGGAGTCTCAACCGAGCTTCACTTCGCCGGAAGCCGGCTACATACGGTGACTGAAGGCGGCAACGCCGCGGAGACTCCGAGATTCGTCGACCTTCATACCCACTCGACCGCATCTGACGGAACGCTCCCACCGGAGAGCGTTGTCGCCGCGGCACACACCGCGGGAATCGAGGCGCTTGCGCTAACGGATCACGACACGCTTGCGGGTGTCCCACGGGCGATTGAAGCAGGTCAATCAATTGGCCTGCGTGTGATTCCCGGCGTCGAGCTGAGCGCGCATGATGGCGATTCCGAAATCCATATTCTTGCTCTTCACGTCACGCGTCTCGGGCTCATCGAAGCACGCCTCGAGAAGTTTCGCGAGGAGCGACATCTGCGCGCCGCGCGCATCGTCGACCGCCTGCGCTCACTCGGCATGGACGTAACTGTCGACATGGTGATGCAGGAAGCGGCTGATGCCGCCGTGGGTCGTCCGCACATAGCGCGAGCGATGATTCGTGCCGGGACAGTGAAGGATTTCCGCGAAGCGTTCGATCGCTACCTGGGCTCCGGACGTCCGGCATTCGTGCCGAAGCCCCGCCTGGATGTGCGCGAAGCGATATCGATTGCGCACGAAGCGGGTGGCCTCGCCATCTGGGCACATCCGGGAGGCGACGGACGCCGGGCGAAGCTCGAGCCGTTCGTGGAAATGGGAATGGACGGCGTCGAGATTCGGCACCCGAGTCATCAGCTCGAGGACATGAACCGCCTTGCGGCTCTGTCTGATTTCTTCAAGCTCGTGCCGAGCGGCGGATCGGACTGGCATGGCACGACAGACGGGCAGCGTATGATTGGCGCGATGATGATCCCGCACACCTGGCTCGAGAAGCAGGACGAGCTCGTCGCGTCGCGGATCCAGCCGGCGGCGCAGTCATGAATCTCGCGGGACGCGCAGCACTCGTCACCGGGGCGGGGCAGCGTGTTGGTCAGGCGCTCGCTGTCGCGCTGGGCAGAGAGCGAATGCAGGTCGCCGTGCATTACAACAAATCGGCCGACGGCGCGCGCGCGACAAAGAAGATCATCGAAGCGGCAGGGGGAAAAGCGACCATCTTTCAGGCCGATCTCGCTTCTCCACGCGCGCCAGGGGAGCTCGTCCGCAAAGTCGCCGCAAGCTTCGGGTCGCTGGCTGTTGTCGTGAATTCGGCCGCGGTAATGGAGAGAACCCCGATAGGAACGGTCACGCCAAAGATCTGGGACGCCATTTTCGCGCTCAACCTGCGCGCTCCGTTTCTCGTCTCGCAAGCTGCGGCTCCGATCCTGAAATCCGAGGGCGGTGCGATCGTGAACGTCGCCGATCTCGCCGCTTTCGAGAACTGGCCGGGCTACATCCCCCATTCCATCAGCAAGGCGGGGGTCGTCAAGATGACGTCCGCGCTGGCGCGCGTCCTTGCTCCCGAGATCCGTGTCAACGCGATCGCACCGGGGACCGTTCTGCTGCCGGCCGACTGGAAGCCCGAAGCCGCCGATCATCTGACCTCGACGACGCCTCTCGAGAGATTAGGCAGCCCCGAAGACGTGGTCGAGGCGATGCTCTACTTCCTCAAATCGGACTACGTGACCGGCGAGACCATCATTGTCGACGGCGGACGACACGTAAGGAAGTAGTAGGCCCGGTTTCCACCGAGTAGCGGGGCAGTCCGGAAATCGAAGGCCAACCAAGACCTACGCAGAC
>JBDSVO010000086.1:0-4188 GCA_039927215.1 Gemmatimonadaceae bacterium | reverse complement strand
CGTTGAGGGCAGGCGCGCGGACAGCGGCCCCCGTTCGCAAGTCGAAACACGCGTGATGCCACGGGCAGCGCACCGTCTTGCCCACGAAGAGACCTTCAGCGAGTGGCCCGCCGTAGTGAGTGCAATTCGCGGCGACAGCGAAAATCTCATCGCCTTGCCTCGCAAGGAGCACGGCCTCGCCCGCGGCATGCCCTGCAATCATGGCACCGTCGGCGAGATCGCCTTCGGGAATTCCACCGCCGAGATCCGGCCCAGTCAGTTCACCGTTTTCCAATTCTCCCCTCGCATCACAGTTCCTGATCGTCCAATCCGTCGAATTGCTCTCTGTAAGAATCATACAATGTGGGTCAAATCAGTGCGCACATTTCTATTGTTGGATGCTCTGACGCCCGCATCGTCATTGGCAGTTCTATTGCCTTTCCATGTGTTTCGATTCACGAGGCCGATAAAGCTCGCGCCGAGCACCACAACTTGTTTCGATTGACCCGCGGCTGTGTTCACCGAGCGACTGTCCTTGAGCGATCAAAGGCAGCGCATTCAGTCCGAGGATACGCGAGTCCGATCTACGCGCCGGACTTGCGGCGGTCTTGCTGCTCGTCGCTCTCGTGACTTATAATGTTGCAACGGCTTGCCGTGAGTCTCACCCAACGCTTTCGTAGAGTCGCCACATGTCTATAAAGCGCGTCGGCTTTCTTGCGTTGCTGTTCGGTGCAACTACTTCGGTCGCACAAGGTCAAGGGCTCCGCGACAAAATCACGGAGCTATTTATTTTCGGACCCGGTCTGGATCCACTCTTCCTCGCGGGCTCGGCGAGCCCGAATAATCCGGCTTCCATCCAGGCGCACGGCTCGCATTTCATTCCGGCGGCCACGGCAAGCAATGCTTCGGTGATCGATTTCATCACTGAGGCGATCAGTGGAAGCGTCGCGAACCTGCCGATCGGCTCAACAAGCGGCGGAGAAACGTTTCGATTTGTCGCGGGTCTGCCGGTCGTCACGTCGACATCTGCAGGGCCAATTTTCGCCGAGAGAGCGCAAACTTTGGGGCGAGGACGACTGCTCGCGGGCGTGAGCCGAAGCGGTTTTCGGTTCTCGACGTTGCGCGGCGTCAATATGAACAACATCAATCTCAGTTTCACTCACCAGAACGTCGATTTTGCTGGCTGCAGCGCGCAATTCGGTAATGATTGCGCGAAGATGGGGGTTCCTGTGCTGGAGAACGATGTCATCAATTTTCGTCTATCGATCGATCTCGACGTTACGGTTACATCGACTTACCTCACCTACGGTCTTACTGATCGCTTTGACGTTGGTGTCGTTGTCCCGATAGTACAAACCGAATTTCGCGGCGAGAGCGAAGCCCACGTAGTTCCGTTTGGCGGCACGACTGCCGCGCATTTTTTCTCCGGAACACCGTCTGACCCAGTGCTCTCGGCTAGGCGTCAGTCAGAAGGATCGGCCTGGGGACTTGGAGACGTTGCGGTCAGACTGAAGGAAAACATCCGCGATACTCCAACGACGAGTTTCGCTCTGCTCCTCGATGCTCGTTTCCCCACAGGCAGCAGCGAAGACGAGTTGGGTTCCGGATCCTTTGCCAGCCGCGGGCTGGCCGTCTTTACATCGCGGTACGGCAATTTCTCTCCGCACGCGAACGTGGGTTATCTGTACCGTGCGGGCGCTCTCCAGAACGACGCCGTGCTCGGCACTGTCGGCTTCGACCATCGGATGGCGAATAGTGTCACTCTCGCAGCCGACCTGGTCAGCGAGCTTCAGGTGGGAGAGAACAAGCTTCATTTGCCGCAGCCGGTGGAGTATGACGCGCCATTCAAGCGAACAGTTCGCGTCACAGACATTCCCGACACGCGCGACGACATCGTGAATGGGTCTTTCGGATTCAAGGTGTCGCCCGCGAAGAACGTCACCGGGGTGCTGAATGCTCTTTTTCCGTTGAACCGCGGCGGAATGCGTGCAGACCTGATCTACACTGCAGGCATCGAATACAACTTCTAGCCGCCTGAAATAGCGGTCACTGTCCGACTGATACGAGGCGCCAGGCAGTGCCGTTGTGCTTGAACTGCGCGTCGACGCTCACCGGGTTGACCTTCGCTCTGCCGTCGGAGCCTACGTAATTGTAGGTACCCACGAGACGCGCTTCAGCTGACGTCCCGTTGACCTCTAGAGCGGTCACGCGGAAAGTGACTTTGATTCCGCGCGCAGCTTTGAAAAACGCCTCGAGATTGTTCTGCTGCTCGGACGTGAGCCCGGTGTACACGCGACGAACAGCCGAGATGTCGCGGGATTCTATCGCCTGAGCATACTCGGCGACGACGTCGTGTACACTTTCGGCTGTCGGTGCGGGCGGAGCAGCTTGTCTCGGTGGGGTAGCGGGAGGCGGCCCGGGCGCTGGGGCAGGTGAAGGTGCTGGCGCTTGAACAACCGGAGGGGGCGGTGGCGGTTCGATCGTCCTCGGGATAATCACATTCGATGTGGCCGGCGGTGCCGCCGTGGGCTGAACCCTCGTCGCGACTCTTCGCGGAGACTGTTCCGGTCGCGACGAGGGTTCGACTTTCCGTTCTCTTGATGAAATCTGCGGCGTCGATTTCTGCCTGCTTCCTGTATTCTCGCGACGGGAAAGCTCAGCGTTTCGAGAAACCCGACTCGGCGTAGTCGCCTCCTGTGACGCAGTCGATTGACCAACGGGTTGCGTCTCGGATGGTGCAGCAACGATGGGGTTGGATTGAATTGCAGAGTCAGCGGCCGCTGCAGGGCGTTTTGCCTCGACGGAGGGTGGTGTTTCCACCGGATTGTTCCTGTTGCGAAGAAGTACGAACAAGAACAGCGCGGCGAATGCAACCGCGCCCAGCATCATACCTCCTAGTTTCCACTGCCGCGCGCGTGTGCCGACGCGCTGCTTTTCTGCCATTGCGCTCGCGACGGTGGCGGTGAGCGAAATCGTTCCAGGATGAGGCGCACCGCTGAGTTTGGCGCGCACCTGCGCAAGATCATTCGCCATCTCCAGCGCGGATTGGTATCGCTCGACCGGGTTTTTCTTCAGAGCTTTGTGTACCACACGTCCGAGCTCTACGGGAAGACCCGGCAGCACGGTTTCTATCGGTAGGGGCGGCTCGTTTACAATCTTAAAGAAAAGGCTTTGAATCGTTGGGCCTTCGAATGCTTTCACGCCGGTGACTACCTCGTACAGCACGGCGCCTACGGCGAACAGATCGGTCGCAGGGCCGGCTCGCGAACCGACTACTTGTTCCGGCGACATGTAGGCGGGCGTGCCCACGACCATGCCGGTCTGCGTGAGCGTCGAGGAGTTCAGGTGTGCTATGCCGAAGTCCATAATCTTGGCTCGGCCGTCCTCCGTGATCCTGATGTTGGCCGGCTTTATATCGCGGTGTGTAATGCCGCGCTTGTGTGCATATGCCAGTCCGGAGAGGACATCTATAATGATGTCGAGCTTCGCCTGCAGAGCGAGCGGTTTCCGGTCGGCGATAATTGTTTCGAGATCGAGTCCCTCAACGAACTCCATGGCGATATAAAGATGTCCTTCCGTCTCGCCCAGGTCATAAATGGAAACGATGTTGGGGTGCTGCATCGATCCCGCGGCCTGCGCCTCGCGCAGAAAACGGTCGCGAAGCTCCTGCTGTCGTGCAATCGCCTCGCTCATCACCTTGATTGCGACAGTCCGATTCAGCACGGGATCAGTTGCCCGGTACACAACGCCCATGGCTCCTTCGCCGACGACGCTGATGACTTTGTACTTCGCAATCTCGGTGATGCTTCGATCGGGCATTCGTCAACGGCAAGGATTTTTCGCGCATGCAGCTCGCTGCACGCATAATTATTTACCGCACTCCCTGTTTCGGCAAGCGATCACATTTCTATTGCTGGACGCCATGATGGCTGCATCGTCATTGGCACTCCTATTGCCTTTCCATGTCCTGCGATTCACGAGGCATACGCCGCAAATACAGGAGACGAATTATGGAAATGGAAACCCTGAAGGACCTTTTTGTCGAGGAGCTCAAGGACCTCTACAGCGCCGAGAATCAGATCATCAAGGCGCTTCCGAAAATGATCAAGGCAGCTTCGCACGAGGAACTGAAGCAGGCATTCAGGCGACACCTGAAAGAAACCGAGATGCACGTGCAGCGCCTCGAGCAGGTCTGCGACGAGCTCGGCG
>JBDSVO010000085.1:0-10766 GCA_039927215.1 Gemmatimonadaceae bacterium | reverse complement strand
CATCGGCGAGATCTCATGTCCGACGCGATACTTTCCAGAGGCGTCGTCGATAAACTTTCGGCGCTCGGTCGTGTATGGCCTGGGTGTGCTGGGGACATCGGCGCGCTTTCGCCTGCACCGGATGGGTCTTCGCCGCGATCGCCTGTTCGACCCCGACGGCGCAAAGCTCCGGAAAGCAATCCCTTGATGGCAACCTGGCGGCAGGAGCCGCACACCGGCTACCGGTCACCAGCCGCCGATAGCCGGTTTGTCTGGCTGTCGCTGCTTGCATTTGTTGCCCTGACGACGGCGCTCGCGTTCAACCATGTGATGTGGCGGGACGAAGTTCGCGCGCTCTCTGTGGCAATCAACTCTGCCTCGTGGGGTGACCTCGTCAGAAATCTCCACACCGAGGGCCACCCCATCGTGTGGTACGCTGTCCTCCGTGCAGGGTATGCGCTGACGCACTCGGTTCTCGTGATGCCGGTGCTTTCGCTCGCCTTCTCAGCCGGGGCTGCATATCTGATTCTGCGTTTCGCGCCGTTTCCGGCATGGACGCGCCTGGTCCTAGTCTTCGGTGTCTTTCTCGGCTACGAGTTCAGCGTCGTTACCCGAAACTACAGCATCGCCATTCTACTGATGATTGTGGCGAGCATTCTTTTCCCGAAGCGGGCTGAGCGCCCGCTGGCGTTGGGACTGACACTCGCCATTATGGCGAATACGAGTATCCATGCCGCTATTGGCTCGCTCGTGATCATGTTCGTGTGGTTGATGGACGTGTTCAATCCCCTCAACCGGCCGGCGCTGCTGCGTCTGCCAGCGATCCTGGCGCTGGCAATCGTAGTTGCAGGCGTCGTTGTCGCCGTTCTCAGCGCGAGACCGTCGCCGGATATGGCATTCGCGCCGGACCTCAGCACGCTGGATTTAGGCGCTCTCCTGCGAAAGATCCTCAAGGATCCCGGGTCCAGCCTTGCGGGGCCCGGCTATTCCGACGTTGCCGCCGCCGGCACTCTCCCGTGGACCACACTGGGCATCGATCCCGGCACAGCGCATCGCGTTATTGTGAATATAGCGTTGCTGAGCATCGGCTGGTCCGTGAGGAAGAATCGAGCGTGTCTCCTCGGAATGCTCTTCGCCGTGCTCGGCTTTGCGATTCTGTTTCGGGTTGCGTACAGCCCATCGCCGAGGCACCAAGGAGTGCTTTTTTTCGTGCTTGTTTCGCTTTGCTGGATTGCGTGCCTCGAACCCACTGAGGGTGCGACACCGAGCCATCAGAGGCGCATCGCCCTCGGAATGCTGCCGCTACTGGTGCCCCAGCTGCTGATGCTGCCGGTTCGGGTGCGTCGCCAGATTATTTACCCCGAGTCGTCGAGCAGATTGTTCGCCCAGCTGATTCAAGGGACGCCGCGTTACCGAGACGCTATCATCATGTCTGAGCCCGACTATGTGGCTGAGTCGATGCCCTACTACCTACCGAACCGGGTTTTCATGCCGAGGCAGAGGGAGTTCCACTATCGCGTCTATTTCGACGAGGTGCGACGACAAAAGCGCCTCACTCTCGGCGGGTTGGTAGGCATCGTTGACAGCGTCACCTGTGCTACGGGGGAAATCGCGCTCCTGGCCATCGCTCACCTGAAGGTCTTTACCGATAGCGCCGGCCGCGTAACTCTCGGCTATCGTGGCGCCGAATTCATCTGGGATCCGGCTGACAAGGCGAAGCTGCTTGCTCGCGGAAAGCAGGTGGCCGTCTTTGACAAGGCGTCGGAGGAAAACTACCGCGTGTTCGAAATTGCGCCGCGCGTAGGATCCGGGTGTGTTGAGTGAGCCCTCCCGGCGGAGCGCCAGCATCTCGACGCGAGATTTCGTGAAAGCTGATGCGGCGCCGGACTCGGAGCCGGCGGGGTCCGCCTGGGCTGGCGCCGAGACTTTGTGGGTCGCGTCGCTGGCTCTTCTCATCATCCTTCCCGGCTATCAGTTCGGCCCCACCATAATTCGGTTTTTCGGCAGGGGAGGGCTGACCGAAACTGTCGAGTGGCTGATCTACCTGCTGGTGGTGGTGGGTCTGCCGACCGGCGCTCTCATCGTGATGCGTCTCAGGTCCGTCCGCCTGCAAGCAGCGGTCAAGGCCGCGTTGCTGGTCGTCATTGCCGCCGAAGCGGTTGTGTACCTCGCCAGATCGCAATTGAGGGCAGTCGGAGTGGCAGCCGCGCTCTCCATCATCACCGTTGCGTTCGCGGCCCGCGTTGATGACCGAGATGCTTCCCGACCCGCGATGCTTCCAAACATCCAGAGCTGGGTCGTGCCGGTGCTGGTCGGGACAGCCGCATGGATGAGCGCTGGCGCGCTTGTCTCGTGGTCTGACGCTACGAGCTGGTATCTCGCGAGCGCAGGACGCATCACTGTGTTGACTACGACACTTGCAGTTTCGATTCTCGCTGTGCGGGCCACATTTCGCGCGGCATTGGCGCCGGTTGCGACTGGCGCGACAGCGAAGGTTCTCACTTTCCTGGGCACGGGGATACTTCTCGCTCTGAGCTTTCGCACGAATCCGGTTCTCGAGCTTTACCACTGGCAAGCCTATGTCGGGCCGATGCAGCAGTTGCGGCAAGGCGGCTGGCTCCTTTGGGATGCCCCGGCGCAATACGGCGTGCTCGCCATCCTGATTCCGACATTGTTCCCCGGAAATGCGTGGCAGTCGTTCTACCTGTTTCAGGCGATGTGCAATGCCGTCGCAGCGCTTCTCATGTTCTGGGCTCTGGGCGGGACTCGAGCATCCACGTCCCGGATAATCCTTGCAACCACTGTTACCGCGACGACGCTTTTCTTCCGACCGCGGAGCGCGACACTCCTGATTGCCGGCCAGATGACTCCGTCAGGGGGTCCCGTCCGGTTCATCTGGCCTTTCGTCATGCTTGCCTTCCTCTTCAGTTATTACAGGAAGTCGCCGAAGCGTGAGGTCGGGGTTGATCGACCCGACTGGCAGTTCGAGCTCCGGGGTCATCTCATCTGGCTGGCATCGGTTTGCTGGTCAGTCGAGGCGGGCATCTATTGCTCAGCGGTCTGGTTTCCGGCGTATGTGCTCTATTTGATGCAGCGAGCCGTCACTGCACGCCACAGCGGGAGGAGTCGGAGCGAGGCGGCCCGCCTGGTATTGCGATCGGTCGCAGTGCCAACCAGCGCGTTGGTGTTGATCGTCGGCGTAGTCTCGCTGTTCTACGCTGGAATGATCGGTCATTCGCCGGACTGGAGCTCGTACTTCGAGTACGCCTTGCTTTACAGCGGTGGCTTTCGAGCCCTCCCTGTCGATCCGTCGGGATCGGTCTGGTTTCTTCTCGTCATCTTCCTCTCCATCTCGACCGCCGTCGTGATGTACCTATTCAGGGATCCGGGGCATCCCCGAGTAATGGTCCTTGCGGGAGCGTGGGGCGGCGTTTGGGCGATCAGCAGCTACTTCGTTTCCCGGAGTCACGCTGCAAATCTGTTGAGCATCGCCACATTTCTCGTCTTTGCCGCCGCGATAACGCTCCGTGTGATTGCCGATCAGCCCGCGGAATCGTGGCATGGTCTGATTCGCGTCGCGTTTGTTCCAATGTTCGTCGCGCCTGTGGCGCTGACTGTCGCTCATCCTGCGTTTGTGAGTGAGATCAGCAAGCCTCAGCTTTCCTACGGGTCGTTCACCGAGCAGATTCCTTTGATGGAGCCGTCGCTTAACCAGCTTTTGATTGAGGCAGGCGCGAAGCCGTCGGACCCCGTCGTTCGCATTGGCGACGGCAGACTGATGCTTCCAGCGTGGCCCCCACGCGACTCGCGAGGCAAAAAAGTCGTCAGCCCCTATTCCTGGCTGCCGAAACAGTACGAGATTATCGGCACTTTGCCTCCTGAGCGGCGACAGAAATACATCGACCGTATGGCCCGGCATCTCCAGCTGAGCGGCTGGCTCATTCACGTCAAGGCCGGCGGCATCCCCGACTTTGACAAGCAGCTCTCCGACATTCAGAGAACGCACGTCGAAACCAAGCGGTTCGAGAACGAGGATTGGATTGTCTCATGGTATCAGATCAAACGCTGATGGCTGACTCCGACCGACCTCTCCTTTCACTGGTGGTGCCGTTTTACAACGAGGAGCCAGTCATCGAGGCGTTCCACGCACGCATCGTCCCAGTTCTCCAAGGCACCGGCGAATCGTTCGAGGTGATTTGCGTGAATGACGGCAGCCGTGACAAGACGGCGGACATGCTCGACGCGCTCTCGGGGAGAGACGCGAGATTCAAGGCCGCGCATTTCTCACGCAATTTCGGCCACCAGGCTGCGGTCACTGCGGGAGTTCATCTGGCGAAGGGACAATGCGCGATCATCATCGACGCAGATTTGCAGGACCCTCCGGAGCTGATCGAATCGCTCCTCGCAAAATGGCGAGAGGGATTCGACATCGTCTACGCGCAACGGCGCGCGCGCACCGGCGAAGGACGGATGAAGCGGGCGACCGCTTTTCTGTTCTATCGAACTCTGGCAAGGATTACCGAAACCGAGATGCCGCTGGACACCGGCGATTTTTGCCTGCTCGACAGGAAGGTCATCGATGTGATGAACGCGATGCGGGAGCACAATCGGTATCTTCGCGGACTGCGCGCGTGGGTCGGCTTTCGTCAGGCGGCGGTCGAGTTTGACCGTCGGGAGCGCTATGCCGGCGCATCGAAGTACCCTCTCCGGCGAATGGTCCGATTTGCCTTGGACGGCGTCATTTCACTGTCGTGGGCGCCGCTTCGAATGGCGATATGGCTTGGATTGGTTTCGGCGCTGATCAGTATTCTTGTCGCCGTTGTGCTGCTCGTCGCAAAACTTACAGGCAGGTACGACAGCCCCGGCTTTGCCGCCATCGTCGCCGTTGTCCTGTTTCTCAGTGGTGTGCAACTGGTTTGCATCGGAGCTGTCGGCGAGTACATCGGACGCATTTACGACGAAGTAAAGGAGCGTCCCCTCTATATCATCGCGCGGAAGAGCGGGTTCTAGTTGGCCAAGGGCGATGGGTCGGTCATCGCGGTTTATTCGCTCCCTGAAAAAGCCTCAACGACCGATGGCTGATCCGGCACCAGGATTTATCTCTATCACGTAGAGTAGGGGCGTGCCAACACGTTCGACGACGTGAAGCACCTTTCCTGGATGTCGCAGGTGAACGTTATACCGGGTGATCGAGAGCATCACGTCGGGGTGATCCTTCTTTGCGACCGGCGTGAATCGTTGCGTTGCGGGGCTACGGCTATCCAGATAGTACGACGTTTGAAAATCCGCGGCCGTATTCGCCACACGGATCGAGCCTTTCGGGGCATTCGGTTTGTAGTGACTGATCAGCCAGTCGATCCCTTCCTTGTGCGATGCTCCCCAATAGTCGGTCTCGTACCTTCCAAGCGCGGACCTCAGTCCACCGAACGAACGGTTGAAGAAAGCATATTCGTATGGATGGAGCCGGACCATGTCTACAGCCGTTAGTGCGCCGACCACCAGCACCACTGACGCCGTCACGAATCTGAGAGTCCGCGGAAGGCCTTTCGCGAGGAGCCACGCCAGCGTCACGCCCGTTAGAACTGCGAGTGGCGGGACCACAAAGAGAAAATGTCGGTTGCCGTCATAGAGAATCGGCTGCATCGCCATTGCGGTGGCAACTGGAAAGCAGGTCGCGAAAATGAGGAACAGCAGCTTGCTCTGCAGGTGGGGGTCGAGTTTCTCGCTGGTGCCTCGCTTGAAGAGCTTTCTAACGAGAAGTGTCGAAATCCCGACTGACAGGATGAACCCGTAGAACTCCGGAAGAGTGATGGAGAACCATGTGGGCAGGTAGTCCCACGGAAGTGAATCCGATGGTAAGTATTGTCCCTTATATAGTGTGGGTGCATCAAAGTCCGTGAAATTCGCATTCCGCTTCAACGCTCTGAGCGGATTGAGGATTGGAGAGACCTGTCCATACGGCCACCAGAGAAGCATCACCACCCACGCCACGAGCCCGACACCGAAACAGGAGACTGCTGCGGCAATCAAGTCGGCGCGGATCGCTCGCCGGAGATTTGCGGAGTCATTCCGATACCGCGCGACGAGCCAGAAGCCGATGAGCAGCACGAGATAGCCGAAGAGGATGACACCGCCGACACGAATTCCCAGCGTCAGTCCGATTGCCGCTCCGAGGATTGCAGTCCACTTCGCGCCGAGGCGCGGGAGACGGTCATACGCCGCGATGAGATAGTAGAGGGAAATCATAAACAGCGCGGCGAACGGGATGTCCTTTGGGTTGAGGAAGGAATGCCCGTAATAGACCGGCGTGAGCAGGAGCAGCAGCGCAGAAAAAAATCCGGCCAGTGGCCCGCCCAGTCTCTTTCCCAGCCGATAGGCAAAGAGCACACCGACAAATGAGGCGACTGCGATCACCAGATGTCCGGTCTCGTAAAGTCCGAGCGGAGAGTGATCGGCAACAGACGCCGATATCGCGTTGAAGAAGCTTCCGTAGAGACGATGGTTGCCGTCGTCGATAATTGCGCGGTCGCGGAAGCCCGATGCATACCAGTCGATGAAGTGTCGGCCACCCGCGTTGGAGTGCTTCTCGTCCACCGTCACGCCGTAATCCCGGAACGTGACAACGATCAGAAGCGCAAACATGGCGAGGGTGACGGCCGTCGCGGTTTCCCAGATGTCCCGTCTGCGGGGCGAGGTCACTGAGACGCGTCGCGCACCAGGAAGTATGCTTTCTCCTGTTCCCGCGAAACGCTGTCGACCGCTCGCAGTCCTCTCAAGGGGATGCTCGAAACGTAGAGGATCTTCGCCCTGCGCGACGCGAGGCTGTCGGCTGTCGCCTGCATCATCCGACGCGAAACGAAATAGTATTTTCCGAGTCGCCGGAAGCTATCCATACCATCGCTGTAGATCACCTTCGGCGCCCGATGAAATTCCTGCGGCGTCATTCCGGTGAACGAGGCGACGTACATGTATCGCTGCGTTCCATACCTCTCAATGATGACAGCGTCGAAGTCTTTTTGCTTTCGCCCAAGCGCGGTATCGAGATGGACAAGGAAATTCTGGTAGTAGGCCTCGCGAAAAAGGATGCTTTGGCTGTATCGATAGATGATCGCCCCCGCGGTCAGGACGATTGCAGCGACGACTCCCGGATAGTAGATGCGCCGAAGCGTCTCGCGCTTCGCCAGCAGCCGTCCGATCCAGACTATTCCCGCGGCCGAGATGAGCGGAGTCAAAACCGCCATTCCGGACGAGCGCAACGTATTCGGATTCCCTGTGGTCAGTGCAGCCGGGAGCATTGAAATAACGAGCGCAAGGTAGATGTACCATTTCGCTCCCGACCCGCGACGGAACGAAATCAAGGCAAGTCCCGCGAGACCCGCGTAGAAGAAGAGAATCTCGGGCGGCAGCAGTCGGGCAACCGTGAGATCGGAGTAGTCGCGCGGTACAAAGAGGTATTTTGGCTCGAGATTGAGCCAGTAGTTCCAGATTACCGCAGCAGCGTAGCTGAACGGATTGCCCGCCTGAACGGTGAGGACCTTGGCACGTCCGAAGAATTGCCCGGGCATCGTAGCGAGCACGATGACTTGCGGCAGTGCTCCCACAAATGCCGCACCGGCGAAAACGATGACCGCCGCGCCAAGCTTTTTTGTCCGGCGAAGAATATCTACGGCTACCACTACCGCAAAAAGAAATGCGGTGAGCTTCGTTGCCTGGTAGGCATTGGCGGACAATCCGACCGCCAGCCCGAGAAATGCGGCGCCCCCGAGCGGAAAGCCGCGCAAGGCCGCTCGCTGCCACAACCACAGTATAAGAATGACAAAAAACGCGGGCAGTATCGCTCCCTCGTGTGCGACCCGCGAATACTGGAGATGGAGTGGCGACAGGGCACCGAGCAGAGCTGCGAAAAGCGCGAACGTCGAGCCCGCAGCCGTCTTCGCGAACATGTAGAGCAGAACGAGCGAAGTGATCCCGAGCAATGCCGCGGGCAGCCGACCGGCTGTGATCGAGTGCCCCAAAACCTTTATCGTTGCCGCGTTGAGCCACGAGTACATTGCCGGCCGGTAATCGTTTTCGCCGTAACCGCGCTCGACAATCGGAAGATATGCCCCGAATCTATCGGCTCCGGTTTCGGCGATTGACCAGCCGTCATACATGTTCGACAGCTCGTCGTGGTGGACTCCAAGTGGATACTGGTCGAGCTGATACAGCCGAAGCCAAGCCCCCATCGCCAGGATGAGGGCAAGAGCTACGAGCCGCCATCGGCGGGCACCTGGAGCTTGCTCGGCCTCGTCAGACAATGCGGGCTCGCAGAGTTGAGACGCGGGAACGATGGCTATGACTTCTCACGACCACTCAGTTCCCCGCGGAAGGCGTGAAAGCAGGGAGCATGTAGACCCAGTAGTCATTTGCCACCGGCTTCCACCCTCTTGTGTCGGCCCAGCTGGGGACATTGTCGGCGACGACTGCAACTGCGCCTGGCCGCCGGAAAAGATCGAGGAGCCGCGTTCGCTCCGCTGCCGGCAGTGACCAGTACAAAGCCACTTCAGCCGGCATTATTTCCGCCACGATTCTGTTGCCAGCAAGCTGCGCCCAGTACGAGTGGGGGCTGTTTCCGATGACACCGATGCGAGATCCATCCGCCACGCCAAGGTCTCGAATCGCCTCGGAAGTCGCCAGGTGGCGGTGCCCGCGAGGCGCGAGCCGGTCGTAAAACCAGAGCTCGTGGAGCGTCATGATCGCGAAAACCACGGCCACGCCGGACAGTAGTGCGGCAGGGATGCGGCGGTTGCCGTCGCGGCTGCCGGCCAGATCCGCCAACGGCCCGCCCAGAAGAACGAGGAAAGTTGTTACTACGAAAGGTGCGATGTAGCGATCGAAAATGAGAACCACTGTGTAGCCGAGGAGACCGACAGCACTGGGCAGCAGGACGAACCACCTGCGCCTGATCGCACTGGCTGCACTTGCCCAGCCCGCAATGAGCGCAGCGACAATCGTCGCAAGCAGCATCGGCGCGAGCCACCTCCGGCTGCCGAAATAATCCACGCTACTCATCAGTCGCGCGGCTTGCATTCCCGGGACGAACCGTGGCTGAATGCCGTCAAACCAGTAAGACGGATCGTGCCACACGGGATACGTCGCGCGAACAGGCTCCGCGAATTCGTAGACGGTCGGCTGTCGAGAGAGCGTCCGTGTCGGGTGAAGCGGCCTGCCGGTGAGTGGGTCCCCCTGCCAGTGGGATATCGGCACGTTGTTCACTTTCCACGCGTAATTGAGCCGGCCGGCGTCGCCGAAAGTAAGACGCTGCTTCTGGGTCGAAAGCACCGCGACCCACGGCAGCGACGTTCCGAGAAACACGGCTGCGCACACGGCAACGCTCAACCATCCCCGCGATCGTCGCCGGAGCAAAAGGGCAAGCGCCACAATCACAGAAAGAGAAACTGGGAACAATGCGGCTTTGCCTAGATAACCGAGGCCGAGCACCGCTCCAAGTGCCGCGGCGACGCCGACGAAAGCTTCGCGTTGGCGATTCGCTTTCAGAAGCAGACCCGATGCAGCAAAAACGGAAGCCGCGACGACGATGTCCGGGCCAACCCGGCCCAGGTTCACCATTACCAGTATCGAGTAAGCGAAACAGGAATAACCGGCAATCCACCATGCAAAACGAAATGTCGCTTCGGCCGCGTCGGAATCAGTGAGCGTCGCAAACAGCTGCCGCAGGAAAAACTCGAACGCCAACAGCGCGGCGAGGAATAGGATGAAATTGAGTAAATGGGCGGCCTGGAATTCATACACCGGGCCCACGTTGAACACGGTGTAAGCTGGAACGAAAAGCCAGGAGTACAGCGGGCTCCAGAACGCGTTGACAGCGCCCGCAAAATCCCCTTGCGCGTATTTCCGCGCGATATCGAGGTAGTGCATTCCGTCGTTGTTCTGAGCGTACCGATAGAACCAGAGCTGGAGAGCGCCAAGCAGCACGACCGCCGCGCGCATGAGGGCGAGGAGTCCCCAATGAAATGCGCGACCCGTCGTTGGATTGTCCCCGATTTCAGCGGTATTCGACGGCTGGAAGACCGGCCGTGCGGGCGTGACCATAGTTGTCGGCAGATGAGCCTCTCGCCAAGAGGCGCGAAATGGAGCACCCGCGGAGTGCGCGGTCGGGGGAGGGCATTGTCCACCCGGCTTGCAGCGCCGATAGATAGCGCCTGCGCCCCATTAGTGTCAATTGCCGCACCTCATACATATTTGTCACCTCGTTGTGGTGGACTCAACCGGACTGAGTGCGCATGATCAAACCTGAGTGACAAAGGCCCTGGAGCCGGCCACGTGGCGGGAGCCGCGGCGCGACTATGACACGGTTGTCGTATTCTGTGGACTGCAGTCGATTGGCCTCGCCGCCGTGTATTGGGCGATGCGCATCGGATTCGACAATCCGGTGGCGCCAGTGGGGAAGGCAGTTGCCCTCGCACTTTTCATGTTCACCTTTCCCGCGATCTCGCGCTGGTTTCTTCTGCGGTTTCGAGAGGGCGATGGCGCCGCTGACTGGCTGCGGTCATATCCATTTCTCTGGCTCCTCGGAGTCGCCCTCACTGCGGCGCTCGGCCGCCTCGTCTCGGCGACCGGTCTCAATGCATTTCCAGTTCTCGGAACCATTGGTGTCGCCGCGTTCGTCATCATTCTTTTCAGCTGGCTCCGTAACGGTTCCGTCTGGAGATCGGCCGCAATCATCGTTGGCTGCTCTGCGTTTTCTGTTTGGGCGGCGGGTGTTGTCTGGGGACTGAATTACAAGA
>JBDSVO010000084.1:0-8693 GCA_039927215.1 Gemmatimonadaceae bacterium | reverse complement strand
GTCACGCAGCGCGGGGTCTTGTCGCGGCTGCCGAATCGATGCGCGACGACGATGTCCAGTTGATGATCGATTCAGCAATTCTCGACCGCATCAAGGCTGCGCGTGTGGCGCCATTCATCGGCAGGGGACTATCACTGATCACCGCAGGCAACCGGCACCAGGAGCTGCTCGACGAAGGGATCCGCCTGGCGTCGCGTGCCGTGACGGAGAACGAGGATATCATCAGGGGGCGGATCGAAGCGGAAACGCCGTGGTGGATTCCCGGCGCCGTCGATGAAAAGATTCTGCGAAAAATCGTTGACGGAATCGAGCGGACGCTGAAGGAGGTGGGTGACGACGTCAATCATCCGCTTCGCAAGCGGTTCGACGCGGCGCTCGAGAAGTTCATCGACGACTTGCACAATTCTCCCGAAGTCATGGCCCGCGCCGAGGAGCTGAAGGAAGAGATGTTGAGCGCTGATGCGATTCGGCATTTCTCGTCGTCGCTCTGGGCGGATACAAAGGCCGGCCTCGTTCGTCGAGCCGAGCGTGCGGAAGAGACCGATGTCGACACGATTTCGAATGGACTGGCGCGGCTCGGGGCAGCAATCCTCGACGATGCCGAGCTGCTCGAGCGCGTGGATGGGTGGCTACGCAATGGCGTGCTCGGTCTCGTGGAACGGTACCAATCGGAAGTGAGCGAGCTGATCGCGAACACGGTGCGCGGCTGGGATCCGACCGCGACATCTGAGAGAATCGAGCTGGCGATTGGTCGTGACCTTCAGTTCATCCGGATAAACGGCACCGTTGTTGGAGGACTTGTCGGGTTGATTCTATACGCGATCACTCGTTAATCCGCGATCGCACTAATCCGCTATTTCTTCTGCTTCGCCTCGAAGGACCTGATTTCCGCAGTCATCCCTTTGGCGAGATCGTTTGGAATCGGAAAAGTCAAAGCGTACTGAGCGATTTTCCACGAGCCGTTCTTCCTTACGAGAACACCGGTGCCCCTGCTGGTTCCGTAATTCTGGCTGTCGAGCAGCTCGTCGAACCACGCTACGCACTTGCACGGGACGTCAGCAATGACAATGTGACGTGACCGCGGTTTGTAAATCCAACCCTGCCCCTTGCTGAAGAATGGTTCCGCGTAAGCGCGAAACTGCTTCAGCGTCCAGCGCTCGCCCGCGTCGGTCCCGATGAAAACCCCATCATCGGTGAAGAGGGGGAAGTAGCGACGCCCGTCCGCCTCGGCGGCTGCGTCATGCAGCCGGTTCAAAGTGGAGTCAATCGATGAGACAGCGCGTGCATCCTGTGCCTGAATCCAAATGGGGCTTGCGAGCGTCAGGAAGAGCATGATCAAAAACGCCATTGTCCTTTCTCCGAGTGTGGGCTCCTGCAGAAAATCAACGTCGGCATCCATCTGGCAAGTCTGCCAGTCATGAAGACGACACGAAGGTCCCCCCCTGCATCAGCTAGTCTCGCCAGATTGGTTTTGTGGCGGGGCGGGATGATTGCCGATTTGCGTCAGGTTTTGCGCGTCGCCGAAGGTCCACGTTCAGGGCCTCGCGCTACACAGTCTTGCGTCCGGACCTAAGGGATTCCACTGTTGTATCCCCCCACACGGAGCCGCAAAAATGAAAACCGTTCCTGTGACGATCAAGATCACGAGCACGAACAACGGAGTCAAAGCAACCGTAGATCCCTTCGTCGTCGTGATCGACTTGGGAGACGAGGTGCAATGGAAGCTGGAGAGTGACTATGACGAGGCGTCAGTGACGATCGAGAAGAAAAACTCCTCTGCCCACTGGCCGTTCGTCAACGCACCCCCGAAGGACATAAAAAAGGGTAACTCCAAGAAGTCCGGGAAGACCAAGCCCGCGGCGAAGAAGCAAAACCGCTATAACATCCAGTGCAGGGTCATGGACGGGACAACGCCGATCGATTTCCCGATCGACCCCGACATAATCATCATTGGGGGCGCTATCGATTCCTGAGCTAGCTCATCCATAGCTGTGCTGGTGGAGGGGACGACACTTGACCTCGTCGACCGAGCAGGGATCATCCGAGCCTGAGCTTCAGCATCCGGAGCAGATCGGACCATACCGTATAGTCCGCGTCCTCGGCGAGGGCGGAATGGGCATTGTGTACGAGGCGGTGGACACCGGACCTGTCCGCCGCCACGTAGCCCTCAAGATCGTGCGCGTGGGCCTCAACACGCGCGAAGTGAGGGGACGGTTCGAAGCCGAGCGACAGGCGCTCGCACTGATGGACCACACAGGTATCGCGAAAGTTTTCCAAGCCGGCGCAACTCCGTCAGGCGAGCCGTTCTTCGCGATGGAGCTCGTCAAGGGCCTGCCCATCACGGACTATTGCGACTCCAATCGTCTGTCCACCAAGCAGAGGCTCGAGCTCTTCGTGGACGTCTGCCGCGCCGTTCAACACGCGCACCAGAAGGGCGTCATCCACCGCGATCTCAAGCCCTCGAACATTCTCGTCACCGAGCAGGATGGGACCGCGTGTCCCAAGATCATCGATTTCGGGATCGCGAAGGCGCTTGGACTCGATCTCACCGAAAAGGCGTTCGCCACGCAGACAGGACAGCCGCTTGGCACGGCTGCGTATATGAGTCCCGAGCAGGCCGGGTCGTCGGGTGTGGATGTTGACACGCGTACCGACATCTATTCGCTCGGCGTCATACTGTACAGCCTTCTCGTCGGGACTCTGCCAATCGATCCGTCGGGTCTGCCGATCCACGCGTTCATGTTCCGTCTGGCGTCGCGAAACTCCGACACCCCAAGGCCGAGCGAGCGCTTCACCACACTCGGGCAAAACCGGCAGGGGATCGCGCAGGCGCGGGGCACGGACCCCGACCACCTGCAGCGTGACCTGAGGGGAGATCTGGACTGGATCGTCATGAAAGCGCTGGAGCCGCAGCGTGCGCTCCGGTACGAGACCGCGACGGCGTTCGCCGCCGACATCGAGCGATACCTCTCTCACAAGCCAGTCATCGCGCGTCCGCCGACGACGACGTACCGGCTGAGGAAATTCGTTCGACGTCATCGGGCGGGAGTTGCAGCGACCTCGGCGGCAGTGCTTGCTCTGGTTGTCGGCGCCGTCCTCGCGGGAGCGGGACTCATCCGCGCTACGAGAGCGGAGCGAATTGCAGCGAACGAAGCCGCTACGGCACAACAGGTCAGCGACTTTCTCGTCAATCTGTTTCGCGTATCCGATCCGGGCGAAGCCCGGGGCAATGCGATTACCGCGCGAGAGCTTCTTGACCGCGGCGCGGAGAAATCGATCACCGATCTTGGCCGGCAGCCCGAGGTGCAGAGCCGGATGATGCATACAATCGGGACCGCGTACGGAGCGCTCGGCCTTTACGATGCGGCGCGGACTCAGCTGGAGCGTGCAGTCGCGACACGGCAACGACTGCTTGGACCCAACCATCCCGATGTTGCGGAGTCGGAGCTCGCATTAGGTGCTGCGATCGCGAGCCACGGCGATCTGAGAATGGCCGAGGGGCACTACGATCGTGCGCTTAGCATCACCGAGAAAGCCTTTGGGCCTGACGCGCCTCGCACGGGACGCATGATCGCCGGGCTTGCGGCCTTACGCCTGCGACAGCGACGCTTGCCTGAAGCCGAATCGCTTTACAAGCGCGCTCTCTCGATTGCGGAGCGCAACCCTCAGTCTGATAGCGCCGATCTCGCAGCCGACCTGTCGAACCTGGGCGCCGTCTACGTTGTCCAGGGGCGCTTTCCCGAGGCGGAGCAAATGCTGCGTCGTGGCCTTGCCATACAGGAGCGCAGGCTTGGACGTAATCATCCCGATCTCGCGTCCATGATGAGCAACCTCGGCATCGTATACTGGTCCCAGCAAAGGTACGCGGACGCTCTTCCGCTCTACGAGCGCACTCGGGCGATCTACGAGCGCACGCTCGATCCAATGCATCCGAACATGGGGAGGATCCTCAACAATCTCGCCGAGACTTACGCGAAGCTCCTGCGGTATCCGCAGGCGGATTCGCTTTTCCGCCGAGCGCTTACCATCAAGGAAGCACGGCTTGCGCGCGGACATCCGGACATAGCGACGACTCTGAACGGACTCGCTGGTGTGCTGCGGGAGCAGGGTAGGCTTCCGGAAGCGGAGCGCGCATACAGACGCGCACTCGATATCCGGGCGCGCGAGCGCAAGCCCGGAGATGCGGAGCTGGTTGAGACCGTGAGGGACTACGGCGTGCTCCTTCGAGCAACGGGACGCGCCAGCGAGGCGGACGCATTGAGCAAACAGTACGGCATGGTCCGCTAGTCACCATGCAGCGATAATATCGATTGCAATCGGGGAGCAGAGCGTGAAGAAGGTCCAGGTTCAGGGCTTGCACCACATCACCATAGTTGGCTCGACCAAGCAGAGCGCAGTGGATTTCTGGCAGGGTGCGTTGGGGATGCCTTTCGTCATGGAACAGCCCAACCTCGGGAACCCTGACGAAAACCACCTCTACTTCGATCCGGGCGACGGCCGACTTCTCACGGTGTTTACGAATGAGACCCGGCAGGATGCCGGCCGTGCCGCGCCGCGTGAGATCGGTTCCGTTGACCACATCGCGTTCAATGTCTCGCGGGCGAGCTTCACCGAGGCCGCTGCTCGTCTAACAGAGCGTGGCATCTCTTTCTATGAGCGCGACCGCGGCTTCATGAACTCGATCTATCTCAAGGATCCGAATGGCCTGACGGTCGAGCTCGCGTGCTACAAGTTCCAGACGCCGGAAGGATTCCGTGATGTGGACGTCCTCATGCAGGCGCACCGCCTACGGACCGACCGTGGGGCCCATCACATCGCTGAGGAGCACCTGGCGGATGCTATCGAAATGCTGATGCAGACCCGCGACCGTTTGCCCACCTAGGAAAACGCGCGCATTTCCCGCTGATTGCGCCGTATTGGCGGCGCGCGCAACTTCCGTCATGATCGATCCCCGGTTGACCGCCGCCCTTGCCGATCGCTATCGCCTCGACAGTGAGCTCGGCGCCGGCGGAATGGCCACGGTCTACCTCGCCGAGGATCTCAAGCATCAGCGAAAGGTCGCCATAAAGGTCCTGCGCCCCGAGCTTTCCGCCGCACTCGGCGCCGAGCGATTTCTGCGCGAGATCACCACCACCGCGAATCTGCGCCACCCGAACATCCTGCCGCTGTACGACTCGGGCGAGCTTGAGGGATTTCTCTTCTATGTGATGCCGTACGTCGAAGGCGAATCACTGCGGGCACGCATTGAGCGCGAGACACAGCTCCCCATTGACGAGGCGCTGCGCATCGCCGACGAGATTGCCGATGCGCTGAACTACGCGCACAACCGCGGCGTCATCCATAGGGATATCAAACCCGAGAACATTCTCCTCGAGGACGGGCGTGCCGTCGTCGCCGACTTCGGGATCGCGCAGGCAATCAACGCATCTGGCAGCGACAAGCTCACCATGGCAGGCATGGCTGTTGGAACGCCGCAGTACATGAGTCCCGAGCAGTCAGGCGGCGAGACGGTTGACGGGCGCAGCGATCTTTACGCGGTCGGCTGTCTGCTTTATGAGATGCTGGCCGGCACTCCGCCGTTCACCGGGCCAAACGCGATGGCGATCATGTCGCGTCATATGATCGACCCGGTGCCCCGGCTCACCACAGTGCGTCCCACCGTCGCGCCGCACGTCACTGCGGCGATCGAGCGCGCTCTCGCCAAGAATCCATCGGACCGTTTCGCGAGCATCGCCGACTGGCGGAATGCAATCCGAAGCTCGGTCAACAGCGCGAGCTGGAGGACCGCTGGCGCGACGACTCAGGTGCCTGCGATTCGCAAACCGCCCCCTACCCCCGCGACACCGTTGCTCGGCCGCGAAGCCCTGCTCATCACCGCATGCGAACGCGTGCACGACGGCGCGCGCGTCCTCACCGTCACGGGCGTCGGCGGTACTGGGAAGACGCGACTTGCGATCGAGCTGTTCCGCCGTCTGCATTCCGAGTACGCCGACGGTGCAGCGTTCGTTTCGCTCGCGTCGGTCACTTCCGCCGCCGAGGTCATGCCGACCGTTTCGGCGACGCTCGAAATTGCGGAGGCACACGGCCGCTCGGCGCTCGATGCGCTTGCGACTGTGATCGGCGACGGCCGCGTCCTCCTCGTGCTCGACAATCTGGAACAGGTCGTCGAGGCCGCCGGCCACATCGCGACGCTCGTCTCACGTTGCCCCGGGCTGCAGGTGATCGCGACGAGCCGTCGTCCTCTGAAGATCGGCGCAGAGGTGGAGCTCGCCCTCCCGCCGCTCGAGCTTCCGGCGGAGGGCGCGACGAAGACAGACGAGCTTTTGAGCTGCCCGTCGGTCGCGCTCTTCGTTCAGCGTGCAGAGAAGGTGAAGCCGGGCTTCGCGTTGACGCCGGCAAATGCCGCGTCGATCGTGGGCATCTGCAGGAGTCTTGACGGTCTCCCGCTCGCACTCGAGCTGGCGGCAGCGCGTGCGCGCATCCTCGAGCCGGCGGTACTGCTGCAGCGACTCGATCACGCGCTCGATCTCCTCTCTTCGGGCGATCGCGATCTGCCCCTGCGCCAGCGTACGCTCCGCGCGACAATCAGCTGGAGCTACTCGCTGCTCGATGAAGCGGAGCAGCACCTGCTTCGCACTCTCTCGGTTTTCCACGAGGGATGGACGCTCGATGCCGTCGAACAGGTCTGCTTCGCCGAGGATGAGCGCTGGCGAGCGGTGGACGAGCTGGAGTCGCTGGTGGAAAAAGGTCTCGTGCGGGTGATCGGCGGAGGAGAGCGGTACTCGCTACTCGAAACTATCCGCGCGTTCGCGGCCGAGCAGCTCCATGCGGGTGGCGAAGTGGATCCCGTGCGTGACGCGCACGCGATGTTCTTTCTGGAGTTCGCGCGCGGCGTGGACGCGGGGATCCAGGGCGAGGGTCAGGTCGAGGCTGTGCGACGCGGCCGGACGGAGAATGCGAATACCTTCGCGGCGCTGCAGTGGCTCCTCGCAGGCGCGCGCGCAGGCGCGTCCGACGCGGTCGAGCACGGCCTGCTGCTCTGCGGTTACCTCGGCTGGTACTGGCACATCGTGGGACTGCACATGGTCGCGCGCGACACCGTCGATGCGTTGCTCGCGCTGGCCTCCGGGCGTGCGGCGAGCCGCGGTCGCGCGCTCGCCTTGTTCACCGGCGGGATGGTCTCGGCAAACACGGGGGAAACGGAACGGGCGATCGGCGAATGGACCGGGATGTTGGACGATGGCCGCGCCGTCGGCGACGCCGCTATCGTAACCTTCGCGCAACTTGGGCTCGGCTACCTGAACCTTGGAATCGGGCACCTCGACGAGGCGCGTGCTCCGCTCGAGGAGGCAATTTCGGGAGCGGAGCGTGGCGGGTTCGATTTCCTGAACTCATTGTCGCGAACGGTCAACGGAATGCGGATGTTCGCGAGCGGCGATCTCGAGGCCGGACTGGCGATGGTCGAGTCCGCGCGCCGCATCCAGCTCCGGATTGGCGATTTCGAGGGCGGCGGTATGGCGCTCAGCTTCCTCGCGTCGATGAAATTCGCCAACGGCGACCTGAAAGCCGCGATTCAGCTTTACCGGGAGGCGGAGGATTCGTTTGAGATGATCGGCGACAAGCCCGAGATCGCGCGAGTGCAGTGCGAGATGGGCTATGCCGCGCTCGCGGCGACGAGCCTCGACAAGGCGCGGCGCATGTTCGAGCGCGCCTTGCGCACGTATGACGAGGTCGGCAGCCCGCGCGGGGCGGGGCAAGCGCTGCTCGGTCTCGCGGCGACCGAGGCCGCGGCGGGGAATTCCGAGCGCGCAGTGGAGATCGCCGCGGCTGCGCAAGTAATGTCCGAACGCGCAGGAGTGGTTATCGAGCACCCGATGGCGCCGGGGGTCTCCGAGCAGATCGAGGCGTTGCGCGCGTCGATTCCCAAACAGCATCTCGAAGAGCTCGTGGCGTCGGGAAGTGCGCTATCGCCGGCCGCTGTGCTGGCGATGGTCGACCGCTGAACTACAACGGAACAACTGCAAAGCGAAGAGCGATCAGGGAGGAAAGCGTCGAGCGTGAGAGCTGCAGGCGACGTTGACTTAACGGGACGCCGTCAAGAATCAAAGCGCCGTCGTCTGCGCAATCGCCCCCACGGTCGAATCGCTTTCGCGAATACCGATCTCGCCGGCGCGATGGATCACCGCAACTCAATCCGGGAAGCAGATCGCGCGGTTAAGCAGCTCCTTGGCGCCTAGGATTGCGCGCGATCCCAACGGCGCGTGGAATCGCGCGCTGAATCGCCACCAGCTCCGGACTTGCCTCGAACGCACCGCAGATCGTCACGTCGTACTCGTAGCGTCCACCGGTCTCAGCGTCGATCCACGGAAACTCCCGGCACGTCGTCGGATAGTAGGGCTTGTCGTGAATCGTGCAGCCCCCGTCGCGGTGTAACACGCACCGCTTTTTTTGCACGCGAGTACGCCATTCGCCCCAGTGCGTCTGGTAGACCAATCCTGGCCCGTAATTGGCCTCGATTGCGGCGGCCTCCTCATCTGAAAGCGTCGTGCCATAGGCGCAACACGACGATCCATGCGGGCAGGGATAGCAGGGTAATGACGGTAGCGTCACTTGATGGCTAAGCTCATCTGGTAGAGAAAATGGAGCAGTGGTTTGTCGAAAACGCCCTGTCTCGTTCGACACATTAATAGGGA
>JBDSVO010000083.1:0-12502 GCA_039927215.1 Gemmatimonadaceae bacterium | reverse complement strand
GGAACAAACCGATTCTCGACTGTCAGCAACACGCGATACGAGTTCGGCGCACCTGCTGCCTTGTTGGCACGCCCGGTCAGCTTTACTCGCGAGATGATCTCGTAACCACTCGCGCGCTCCTGGTCGTCAACCGGCGCACGGCTCTGCCATTGCGATTCGATCCGGACGCCGGGTAATCCGTCGTCGCCCGAAAGTCGATACCCAAGCGGGATCAGCGCCGCCTCGGCTTTCGCGCGAGCGTCCTGCGGCACCGCAGTCCCGAGGTCGAACGTGTAGCTATCAGCCGCGGGACGAATGTTCATCATCATCGAGCATCCGCTCATCGTCATGATTGCAGCGCAGCTAAAGCAGAGCACGGCCGCGCGTTCAATCGTGAGCGACGGGCGCGGTGACATCTCAGACTCGTCCGATTGCCCGAAGGCGGCGCCGCATCCGCCGCGGAAGAAAGAATGCGCACGCCGCGAGAATGCGCTCGAGGTTGAGCGATCCGAGCTCCGCCGCATCACCCATCCAGTGATCGGCCACGACCGCCTTCCCCGAATTGCTGATGAGTCGCTGTATCGCAAGGATCAGCAGAAAGACGTCATCTACTTCTCCGAGGAACGGAATGAAGTCGGGAATGAGATCGAGCGGCATCAAAATGTATGCAATCGCGCCGGCGACGACGAGCTTGTCGATGTTTGCAACCCGGCGATCCGTAATGAGACCGTAGAGGAGCCTCAGAAAATTCGGGATCTCGCTGATAGTTCCCATGACAGTGCGCTTTGCGCCGGTGCGCGGACGGTCCGAAGTGTTTACCTCTGCGGGGAGTGCTCGCGTTCTTCTCCCAGTTGGAGCCGCCGTCGCGGGGCGAGTCTTTCGGGCCATCATTTAACGTCTCCTCCGGCCAATCGAACCCGCCCACCTTTGATTGTCACTTGTGCTCGTCTCCCGGGGTTTTGGGTAGCTGGCTCCCCAACTCGTGCGGCCCGCCCCGCGGAATATCCGGGGGATGGACTTCTGGTGGCTTCGGCTCGGCCGGCCCACCCGTCGCAACTCCGATGATTTCACTTGCAACAGACTTGCCAGCCGCCGCGACATCGTTGATTGCCCCGACCGCCTTGTTCATGATGCTCATCGTTCCGCCGATCACGCCTGCCGACATCCTCCCAGCGCGAAGCGTGTCTTCCATCCCCTCAGCGAACCTCTTCAGGGGATTGGATGACTGGCTCGCACCCCGTTGAGCGTACTTCGACTCCAGAAAATCGATGAAATCGAAGATCTGATAGACCCGCTCCTCCGGCAGAGTGTCGAGCTTTCGAATCAGCCTGTCCCGCAGGATATCGTTCATCGCCGGCTCCCCTCCTTCCCCTTATCCGCGCCACCGCGCACGCTTGCCGCGCGCGTCGATGTGCACGTACGTGGTTCGCGCGTGCCCGCTCGTGTAAACCCCCAACCCACCTACGAGCTCGGGATGCTTGAGCTCCACGATCTCCACTGCCAGTCCCACGAGCCTGCTGTCGAGTGAAGTCACTCTCCCGTCGCCGTTTGCGTCGAGAATCAGATCGGCCGCATCACCGTACTGATGCTGACTGTCCCGTGCCGCGCGCCTGATTCGACTGTTGTGCGCAGGCGCGCGAAACCCTGAATGTACGTCGAGCGCGAGACTCACGGGTTGAGCTGAGCCGTGCCATCTCATGATTTCGGAGATGACAAGCTCCAGCTTGTCCAGCAGTCGCGGGCTTACGGCCGCGTAACGTGGCCACACCTGCTGACTGTCGTGGCTCAGGAAATCGCCCACCCGAAGATGCTTGCTGATTGGCAGGTCGACGTCTCGCTCGGTGATCTCGAGAAACCCGGCGGGTGGCTCCTGATTGCCGGCCAGTTTCTCCGCGAGATATGTCCCGATGCGATACCCGTTCAGCATCGTCCCTTCCTTTTCCTTGAACGGAACGAGGACGGCGAGTGTCAATCCATCGATGACGCGAAGCTGGTCTCCGCGAACGAGTGCAAGTCTATAGAACCCCGCTTTGACCGGTGCGTTGACGTCTGCGCCAATGAGAGGCTTTGGCTTCCCTGTCGCAATGGTCTCGCCGAGCCTCACCCAGTCGTATTGCAGTGATGTCGGGTCGCCGTGTACGTCGAGCGGATAACGAATCCGCTCGCCAGGCATTGCGAATCGCAGGAGCACACTGCCACTCGTTCCGAACGCGGTCGCGGACGGCTCCGCCGCAGGAATTGCTTTGGCGAGGAAAATACCAAATGGCTTTACGGCAAACGGCGAAATGCTCGACCGGAACTGAACTGCGCCCAGTGTCGCGGCAACGAGCAACAAAGCGGTGACTATGGTAGCCGGCCTCGGCCGCCTGAACAGATCCGATTGCGCTGCATCTTCAACTTCTTCGATCGCCTCCGGCGCCATTCCGGAGATCAATACGGGGTCGGTCACCTCCGGCGCGAGGCCGGACATCAATAAATGAAGACCGGCGTCCCCACCGGTACCATGTCGTAAAGCTTTTCAATGTCCTCGTTGCGCAGCCGGACACAACCGTGGCTCACGGCTCTTCCAATTGTCTCGGGCTGGTTTGTGCCATGCAGGCCGTAGCCGTCGCCGAGCTTCAAGCGGCGCGTTCCGAGCACCCCGAGGTAACGCCGTTGCGTGGTGCCAAAAGGCGGAATGATGATGTTGCCGTTGGCGACTATCTCCCTCCCATCGGTCGCCTCAAGCTGGACAACCGAACCGTTCGGATAGCGTCTCACTACGTTCGCGCCCGAGACCGTGATCACCGAGCCGTCGGAGCTTGGAATCGCCCGTCCGCGCTCGAGCTTGACGACGCCGAGCCCGCGCTTACTCGCCTGCTCCTGAAAGTGCCAGTCAGGGGGAACCCACGCTGGATCGACTTCCTTCTCCTCCACCCTGAGGCGGCCGCGCGGAGTCTCGAACTTCCACTGCTTGCCGCTGCTGCCTGAGACGAGCGTCTTTCCGCTGCCCGTTGCGACCTGCGTGTGGTAGAGAACCTCGTTCCCCTTCTTGTACCACAGCTCGCGCTCCTCGATGCTGATTACGATGTAGGGCTGATTTGGGTTGACCGCAGGCGTCGAGACGAGGCGGGTGAGACTGTCGCTCTCCAACCCCAGCTTGGCCTTCACTTCCTGGAGCACGTTCAGGTTGTCGTTGAAGACCATCCGGTTGACGTCACGCTGGTAGCGAAGGTCCGCAGTTTTTGTGACCAGCATCGCGCTCGCGACGGTCGCTCCCGCGAAGCCGAGGAGCGTGATCCAGATCCATTTGCTGCCGTGAGTATTAACAAAGCCCATCGTCACACCTTCAATAAAAGTATACGCGCATGCCGCGCGTCAGATTTGGCTGAATCGCCTTCATGTCTGTGAGTCCGATGCGAACGTTGCCTGGCGGTATGGGCGACGTATCAGCGGAAGCCACATCGGTGGTGGCTGCTTCGATTGCATTCCCCCCTTCAAGGACGATCTTGTTGTTCTCCAGTCGCGCAACAGTCAGCTGGCCCCTCGGTATCACCACCGGCAGAGAGTCGGATTCCGGAGTTACGCCCTTCTCGGGCCCGAAAAGCGCCGCCATCTCGCGGAGAATCGCTCCTTCGCGCTCCAGGTAAATCCTTCCGCTGTCGAGCGCGACTGCGAGGTGCAGAGTCTTCTCCATCTTCGCCTGTCGCTTGGCAAGCTCCAACGCAATGCGCGCCTTGTCCTCCTCGGCTTGAACTATCGCGTCAGTCTTGGCCCGCTCCGCCTCTGTCATCGCGCCGCGCAACCTCGTCACCTCTTCCGTGTACGCGCGACGCTTATAGATCAGGAATCCGTCGAGAGTGAGGATTGCAAGCAGGGCGAGGATGAGCGTGAAAACAAACCCGGGATATGCCTGCCGGAAATCACGCCATTTCCCGCGGCGACGGTCGCCCTCTCTTCCCTTTACAGGATCGCGACGACTGCCGTGCTCGTCCGGCGGCTGGCCGGTTCCGCCGCTGGTGGTATTCGATAATTCCATCTACTTCCTCGTAACGCTTTGAAGGTCGAGAATCGGCACTCCCGCCGGCTCACTCCGCCCGTTGCGGATTCTTGCGACCACAACGACCTCTGCCATCGCGGGCAGATTGCGAACACTCGGCAACAGACCCGGGGGCACCGTGAGGTACACGAGACTCTTTTCAACTCCTGGGCCGAGCGCGAGGAGATAAGGCTCTCCGGGGGAAAGTCCCGTCCGCAAAGCGTCCGCGGTCTGAAGCGAGACGGCCTGAACACTCCAGCGAACGAGTTTACCCTGAGCGGCTGCGGGATCGCTCCGAATGTCGGCGGCGCTCAAGGTACGGAGCGAGCTGTCGGCGACGACAAGATCGGACTCGCGCACCCATCCCTCGAGCTTCACTCTGACCCACCCGCGATCGCGAGCGATTACCTCGACCGTCGAGCCGCTGTTTACTTGGCCAACCACCGGGGACGGGGTTGCATCTGCACCGGGGGCCGATCGAATCGCGGTGACGCGGGCCGCATTGTAGAGAGCCTCCTGCGCGGAGACCGCGGGCGCGGCAAAAAACGCGAGAACAATTAGTATGCGCATCGCTGGATGGCGTCTTTTAGGGGGCGTACATTTGGCGGCTGGTTCCTAACGTACAATGTTACCCTCATCGAGCAATAATGGCCCGCGACAAATCGCGTCCAGTCGCACTTATCGTTCTCGACGGCTGGGGCTACCGGAGAGAGACCGAAGGTAACGCGATTGCACTTGCGAACACACCCACCTGGGATGCGATATGGCTGCATCCGGTGCGCACGTTGCTCGAGGCGTCGGGAACTCGCGTCGGCCTGCCACAAGGGCAGATGGGAAACAGCGAAGTCGGTCACCTGAACCTCGGCGCCGGCCGGGTGGTGATGCAGGACCTCGTCCGTATTTCCACTGCCATTGAAGACGGATCGTTCTTTCGGAACGACGCTCTCGTCGCGGCCGCCCGGAACGCGCGAGAAAACGGTCGCACACTGCACCTGCTCGGACTTATCGGGTCGGGAGGCGTGCACGCGATCGACACGCATCTTCTGGCCATGATCGAGCTGGCGCGGCGGGAGCGGGTTCCGCGCGTTGCGATTCATGCATTCACCGACGGTCGCGACACACTGCCCCGGTCCGGACTGGGGTACATGCAGAAGCTGCTCCGCGAGATCGCCGGCGAACGACCGAATGACCGGACGAGCGTGCGCGTCGCGTCCGTATCGGGACGCTATTACGCGATGGATCGCGATCGTCGGTGGCAGAGAATCGAGCTCGCTTATCGCGCAATAGTCGACCGGACTGGTCCGAGCGCGCCCGATCCGGTCGAGGCAATTCGTGCTGCGTACGACGCCGGCGTGACTGACGAGTTCATTCTGCCAGTTGTCATCGTAGACAATGGAGTACCAGTCGCGCCGATGCATGATGGCGATCAGGTCATCTGCTTCAACTACCGCTCGGACAGAATGCGTCAGATCGTGCGCGCTCTGACTGAGCCACAATTCGACGGGTTCGAGATCTCCGGCCGGCCGAAGGTCTCTGTGACGACGCTCACCGAATATGACCCGACTTTGAATGTTGCCGTCGCGTTTGCGCCGCAATCGATGGCGCGAATCCTCGCTGAGGTTCTCTCGAATAACGGGCGCTCGATGTTGAAAACGGCGGAAACGGAGAAGTATCCGCATGTGACTTACTTCTTTAACGGAGGTCGCGAGGAAGCGTATGAAGGTGAGGAGCGGATCCTCGTGCCGAGCCAGAAGGTTGCGACATACGATCTCATGCCGGAGATGAGCGCGCCCGGAGTTACGGACGTGCTTTGCTCTGCGTTCGCGGCCAAAGAGCACGATTTCATTCTCTGCAATTACGCCAACGCCGACATGGTGGGACACAGTGGGTCGCTTGCGGCTACGATTCGGGCGGTGGAGACGGTTGATACCTGCCTCGCGCGGGTTCTCGCTGCAGCGCAAAGTGCGGGGATGCGGCTCGTTATCACTGCCGATCACGGCAACGCCGAGATGATGATCGATCCGGAGGGCGGCGGTCCGCATACGGCACACACGTCGAATCCGGTGCCGCTCGTATCGATTGGCGATGATGATGCGCGCGCTTTTCGCGATGGCGGAGCGTTGTGCGATGTTGCGCCAACTATATTAGGAATGTTCGGCATGGATCAACCTGAAGAGATGACTGGAACCCCACTTGGAGAGACTTGATGAAGCGTGCGTTGTTTGTGTTGTCGGTTGTAACGGCGTTCCCGGCGGCTGCTCAGGTGAGCACTGGCTATCCGCCGGAGCGGAGCCCGTATCGCGACCTCGAGTACCATCATGAGATGACGCTTTTCGGCGGGTACTTTCGGCCGAGTGCCGATCCCGCGGGCGTAGCACCGAGGGGCGGCGGACTTGCCGGAATCCGTTATGAGGTTGTCGTTGGAGGTCCTGCCCAGCTCGTTGTCCGGCTCGCCGAGGCGTTCAGCGACAGGAACGTGGTCAATCCAACTGCGCCGGCGGCCACTCGGAACCTTGGACTCCAGAGCTGGCCCGTGTACCTCGCCGACGCGGGAATCTCACTCAACCTCACCGGACAGCGAAGCTTTCACGGCATCGTTCCTGTGATTTACACGGGCCTGGGCGTCGCCACCGATGCGGGAAAGAAAGTCGACGAGGACCCGTACCGACTCGGCACCACATTTGCCATTTCGTTGGCCGGCGGTCTGCGGTTCGTACCAGGCGGGCGTCTTCAGATTCGGGCGGATGCGGGCACGTACCTGTACCAGATCAAGTACCCCAGTCAGTACTACATTGTGGCGAGCGATGGCACCGCGGTGCTCGACCTCAAGCAGGCAAAGAACTTCTGGAAGAGAAACGGAGCGTTCACGCTCGGGGTGTCGTACCTCCTCTTCCGGTAACAGCCGGCGCCCCGCGCGTCCGGCAGGAGCGCGAGGACGAAGGTCTTGACCGACCTCATCGGACTGCAGGACCCGGAAAACCTGCTGGAGGTGGACGAGATCAGGCGTGCAGAGAGCCCCGAAGCAATCGACGAGCCTGATTCGGGGCGCGACGCGTTCGACTGAGCATTACCGTCGCAGCGCCGGACGTTCGACACCTCCCCACTGCCGTCAAGCGACGGCACATTTAACGCCCGATGCCGACCGCATACCTGACGCGACGCGTTAGCTTCGCCGCTGCGCACCGTTATCGTCGCCCCGAGTGGAGTGACGAAAAGAACGAAGCGGTCTTCGGCGTCTGCGCGCGTCCCAACTTCCACGGACACACGTATACCTGTGACGTGACTGTGAGAGGCGAGATCGACGATCTCACGGGATTTGTCGTGGATCTCGCGCTCCTCGATCGCGTGCTCGAGACGGAGGTCCGTCAGCGGTTCGACCATCGCAACATCAATCTCGAGGTACCGGAGTTCGCCGACGGGTTGCTCGTGCCCACAGGGGAAAACATCGCGCGCTTCATCAGCGAGCGAGTTCAGGCGTCGCTCCCGCGGGAGACAAGAGTGACTGAGGTCCGAGTCGCCGAGGACAAGACACTCAGCGCGACCTATCGCACCGAATGAGAGGCGCGACGAGAGCGACCGCATATCGCAGGATCGCGCGATTCGCGGCGTCGGTGGTGTTCGTCTGGGGGTGCGCGCCGACTACTCAGGGCGCCATCGCCCCTGTCCGAACTCCCTTGGAGACGCTGAGGCACTCCATCGACTCGCTAGTCTCGAATCCTCAATTCCGGAGCTCGGATATTGGACTTCTCGTCGTCAATCCGGTAACCAGCGACACATTGTATTCGCTCAACGCCGGGAAGCTGTTCGTTCCGGCGTCGAACATGAAGATCATCACAGGTGCATCTGCACTCGCGCTGCTTGGTCCGGATTACCGGTTCAAGACAGATTTCGTCGCACTGGGGCTTGTCCGGGATAGTGTGATCGATGGGCATCTCGCGGTTATCGGCCGCGGTGATCCAACCATTAGTAATCGCGTGCAGCAGGGCAACGCGATGACATGGATGGCGCGCGTCGCCGATTCGCTCGTGGCGCACGGAATCAAACGAGTGAGCGGCCGACTGGTGCGCGGTCCCAACTTTTTTCCGGACACCATCTACGGGTACGGCTGGGAGTGGGACGACCTGAGTGGCGAGAGCGCTGCCCCGATCGACGAGCTGCTCTTCAACGAGGGAATGACGACGGTCACGCGCCGCATTGCGGGTCGTGACACGATCGTAGCGACAGCCACGACTTCGCCGGCACGCACGTATCTCGAAGCGCTCGCGTCTGCCCTCACTGCGCGGGGCATCGTAGTCAACGGAGGCATTTCGTACACCGAAGCGGGCCTCTTCACTGATGGTGTCGAGCTCTTCAGCATCTCGTCTCCACCGCTGCGCGAGATTCTCCGCTACATGGAGAAACCGTCACAGAACCAGATCGCTGAGATCCTCCTTCGAACGATCGGACTCGAGCGCACGCGCGTCGGCAGTGCCGATAGCGGTGCAGCTGTTGTCTCGCGCCAGCTACTGGCGTGGGGCGCCGAGCGAGATGGATTCATCGTTTACGATGGAAGCGGGATGTCGCGGCACGACCTGCTCACACCGGAGACGATCGTGCGAACGCTGGTCGCAATTCAGCGCGACACCGCGTTTCAGGTTTTCTATGATGCGCTGCCAATTGCCGGCGTCGACGGGACAATAAGAACGCGCATGGTTGGAACTCCAGCCGCCGGAAACCTGCGCGCAAAAACCGGAAGCCTCGAGTTTGTCCGTTCGCTGTCCGGCTACGTGACCGACGGCGATGGCGACCGCCTCGTCTTCAGCATTCTCAACAATGACTTCACCGTGCCGGTGGACAGCGTGAGCCGCTTCCAGAACAACATTGGGGCACTCCTCGCCGGCTACCGCGCCAGGCGACGCTGATGCTCTCCGTCGGCGAAGCGAGCGCAAGAATTCTAAGGAGGATTCAGCCGCTCGACGCCGAGACCGTGCCGCTCGAGCGTGCTGCGGGGCGAGTGCTCGCGGAAAGCGTTAAGGCAAACACCACTTCGCCGCCGTGGGACAACTCGTCCATGGATGGCTATGCGGTGCGAAGCTCCGACCTCGTGACCGGACGCAATGTTTCGCCGACGGGCGCGAGCGCAGTTGACACCGCGCGCCATCAACTGAAAGTCGTCGCCACAATCGCCGCCGGACAGCATGCTCTTCGCCCCCTCGGCGCAGGCGAAGCAATGCGCATCATGACAGGGGCTCCCATTCCGCTCGGCGCCGACACAGTGATTCGAATCGAGGACACCGACCGCGGTGCGGAGCGCGTCGGAATCACCGACCTTCGCGACCTCGGGCGGAATATCCGGCGTGCAGGCGAGGATTTCACCAAGGGACAGACATTGTTCGAGCCCGGCGCAGAAATCCGCGCGGCTCATTTGGGCGTGCTTGCCGCCGCCGCAGTGCGTGATGTCAGCGTCTACCGGAAGCCGCGCGTAGCGATTCTCAGCTCAGGTGATGAGCTCGTGGAGCTTCGCGATTATTCGCCGTCGGATTCAACAGCGAAGATCATCTCGGCCAATTCGTGGACGCTTCGCGAGCTGGTAGCCGGCGCCGGCGGTGAGCCGGTTGACCTCGGCATCGCCGTCGACTCGCCGGCTTCCCTTCGCGCGAAGCTCGAGCTCACACAGGCCGAGCACTTCGATCTCATCATTACTTCGGCAGGCGTGTCAGTGGGCGACCTCGATCACATGCGCTCCGTGTTTGCGGACATTGGCGGTGAGCTCGACTTCTGGAAGGTGCGCATGCGGCCGGGCGCGCCGATGGCTTTCGGCACACTTCGCGGAATTCCGTGGCTCGGCTTCTCGGGAAATCCAGTGTCCGCGATGGTTTCATTCGAGGTGTTTGCCCGCCCGGTGATAAGGAAGATGTCCGGACATGAAAGAATTCATCGAGAGCTGGTACCGGTTCGGCTCTCCGAGCCAGTGGAGATTGCGACGCCGCTCACACATTTTCTGCGCGCAACTGTCACACGTGTGGACGATGGCGGATACAGTGCTCGCCTCGCCGGATCGCAAAGCTCCGCTGTGCTCACCGCGATGGCGCGCGCGAATGCACTTATCGTCGTTCCACCCGATCACGCATCGAATCCGGTCGGATCGGTACTTGACGCGCTTCCGCTCACCGATGACCTCGGCATGACATCGATGTTCTCGATTCAATGACGGAGGCTCACCCGCTCGAACAGCTGAGCGGCAGACGACTTGTCGCTGCGCTGGAGAAACGGTTCGACACGGTTATCGAAGACGTGCCGGCCGGCGATCGCGTCTTCAGTATCCTGAGGCCGCGGAAATCGGATGATCTCATTCGAGAAGAAGACTTTGTCGAAGACGAGCGACTTCCATATTGGGCGGACATTTGGCCCGCCTCGACAATTCTCGCGGAACAGATCATCTCCAGAAACGGACAAGGCCGGCGCCTGCTGGAGCTAGGCTGCGGGGTCGGTCTCGTGACAACGGCCGCAATGGCGTCGGGACACGAGGTTGTTGCATCGGATTACTATACGGATGCGTTAGCCTTCACTCGCGCGAACGCTTTTCAAAACCTCGGTGAGTCGCCCTCGGCGACAATGATGAACTGGCGGAAGTTTCCCGAAGATGCGACAAACTTCGACAAAGTCATCGCGTCTGACGTTCTCTACGAGAGCGAATACGCGAAGATCCTTCCCGGAATCCTGATGCGCGCCCTGTCGCTGCATGGAGTAGGACTGATCGCTGATCCGGGACGCGTCGCAGCGCCGGAATTCCTGGAAAAATGCGAAGATGTGGGTCTCGAGCTGCTGGGAAAGGAGACGTTCCCCTACGAGGTAGGAGAGATCAAGCAGAAGATCGACGTCTATGAACTAGGCCGCACGCGATAGTTCACTCAAAGCACAGAGGAATATTCGCATGTGGAAGCGCTCAATGAGAATGCCATTACATCAAACGGTATCTCGGCCCGGCCTCGCCTTCTCGTGTTGTCCACCTTGGGCCGATCACATCGGTCGCCTTGCAGTCAATGCAGTTCGCGGGGCTCACCACCAGTCGGTCGCCGTCACGCTCGTAGACTCCCGCCGGGCACATATGCTGATAGAGAGTCGCGACTTCCGGCGGAATGTCCTTCCCGACGACGAGATGTGAAGGAATGTCGTCGCGCGTTGCGTTGCGCGATTTGAAGTTCGCGTCGAGCTTGCTGAATGTCAGCTTTCCATCCGGAATGAACGGAGTCTCAGGCACGACCTCACGCGGCACATGCGCGTCGGGCTCCGACTCGACTTTTCCACCAGGCAATGCGCCGCCGGTGAGCGTCATCAGCGTTGCCTTGAATCCGCCCACATAGAGACCGCCCTTCTGAAACGCGAGCCGCATGTTGCGACGTTTTTTTAGGTCGCTCACGATGTAGCTCGAGTTCACAAGCGAGTCGTAACCGGAGAGCGCTTCACGTGACGTATCGTTTTTCTTGAGAGCGTCAAAGATCGTGCGCGCCGCGAAGATCCCCGATTGCATCGCGTAGTGCACGCCCTTGAGCGACGCAACTTCGACGAAGCCAGCCGCGTCGCCTGCAATGAGAAACCCGTTGCCGTGCCGCCGTTCGGGAAGTGCGTAGTATCCGCCTTCCGGAATCGTCTTGGCGCCCCACTCCACCATTTCACCGCCCTCGAGGTATTCGCGAAAGAGCGGCGCGGTCTTCAGTCGCTGCAGCAGCTCGTGAATGTCGAGCGTCGTCTGCCTGTAGTCCATACCGACGACAATGCCGAGCGCAACAAGTGTGGGCGTCAGTGGATACATAAAGCTTCCGCCGAAAGCATCGTTCGGCAAAGGCCAGCCAAGTGTGTGGACGATGGAGTCGAGCGGCTTTTTGGTCTCCCAGATTTCCTTTACTCCGAGAGCAAAGATCTGAGGATTCTCCGATCCGATCTTCTCTGACTCCATCAGGGCCTGTGAGAGGGAACCTCGCGTACCTTCGGAAAGCACCGTGATCCGTGCCGAAATGTCCGTTGGAGGCGTGTAGCCGCTTCCGGGAGTTCCGTCACGTGCGAGCCCGGCCGAGGCGGTGCGAACGCCAGTCACCTTGTCGTTCTCCATCGCAACCGACGCAACGGGAAACCCGGTGAACACGTTGACTCCGAGTGCCTCGGCTTTCTCACCGAGCCATCGCACGATTTCAGACAACGATGCGATGAAGTAGCCGTGATTCTGCATCGTCGGCGGAGTCGGGATTCGCTGAGCCCGCTCGCCCATCATGAAGTAAACGCGCTCGTTGGTTACCGGCCCCCGGAACGGGAAATCGGAATCCTTCAGTTCGGGGAACAAGCCTCGCATCGCAATTGGATTCACCACTGCGCCAGACAGGGAGTGCTCGCCGAGTCCGGGAGCTTTCTCGAGGACAGCGATCTGAACTTCTCCAAGCGTGCCACCCGCTTCATTGTCTTTCTTCACGAGATTGGCGAGCTCGATCGCGCCGGCGAGTCCCGCAGGTCCGCCCCCGACGAACACGACAT
>JBDSVO010000082.1:0-2501 GCA_039927215.1 Gemmatimonadaceae bacterium | reverse complement strand
TGGTGGGCAAGCGCGAGAGCCGCACTTCCGAATAGCCGCATCGCCGGAGCCGGACTGTACGACATCGACCCGAACAATCTTCATCTCCGCCTTCGCGCTTCGCCGGTGGCCTCTGCGGATCTCCGCTGGATCGAGCCGGGACTTCCGGAAGATGGATCGGGCTCACTGGATTTTGCGCTCGACTGGATCGGCAAAGAGAGCAGATACCAGGCGCGGCGGGCCAACATACGGCTCGCCGGCGCGCGCCTTCGCGGCGACCTCGGCCTGATCATGAACGACACGTTTGCGTTGCATGACACGAACATGCAGGTCGCGAACCTCAATACGCGTCTCGTCCAGCGAATCTTTCCGACCTTCAAGCCACCTCGACATGGAATCGTGAACGGTCACGCGAAGCTTGCCGGCGGGCAGCATGCGCTGGACGTCGATGGGGACATTACGTTCGACGAGCGTCGATCCGGACGGAGCCGAGTGGTGGCGCTGGGCAGAGTCGGGTTCGGACCCGGAGTGTTCAATGCGACGAATCTCCGGCTTACCCTGCGCCCGCTGCAGGTCGATCTCGCCAAGGAATTTGCGCCGACTCTTCCTATTGGTGGAACACTTACCGGCACGGCCACACTCAATGGCTCGACGACGTCGCGAATGGTCGCCCGCGGTGACATCACTCACGTTGATCGCGGTGCAGTCTCGCAGGTGACAGGCACGGGCGCGTTCAGAATGGGCCGTGGGATCGCGTTCGCCAACACGTGGATGGACGTTGATGCGCAACTCCACCCGCTGTCGCTCGTTACCGTGGGGAGATTCGCGCCCGCCATGGGCTTGAGGGGCTCCGCGACGGGACCAATAGGACTGACAGGAACGATGCGGGATCTGGCAGTCCGCTCCGACCTTGCATTCCCCGACGGTGGAACCGCGTCGATCACGGGCAAGCTCGACCTGGCGAGCGTGCAGAAAGGATACGACGTGTCGCTCAAGACCGACCTGTTCAACGCCAACACGATAATCGCCAAGGCACCGCGCACTTCCGTTACCGGAACCGCAACGGCCGTGGGCCGCGGGTTCGATCCGGCGACCATGGATGCGCGCATCATCGCTGATTTTCAGTCGTCATCGTACGACACGCTCTCCATCGATTCGGCGAAGGTCAGAGTCTCGATGGCGAATGGTCTTGCCCGCGTTGACACGCTCGCCGTTGGTGTTCCCCAGGGATTTGCCAGCGCGACAGGCACCTTTGGACTCAAACGCGGAACCACTGGCGAGCTTCGCTATCACATCGCGATCGATTCTCTCCAGCAAATTGCGGGATTTCTTCCCGCTGCCCAGCAGGGAGATATCCCACCGCGTCCGGGGATCCTGAAGAAACGCATCACGCGCGCGCAGGCCGACTCCGCACGACTTGCGGAAGCCACTGAAGTTGAGCGCGCAGTGACCGGCAGAGCGCCGGTGACACGCGCCGCCGTAGATACGCCGAGGGTCGTGCAGCGAGGAGAGCTCTCGGGGTCAGTGCGGGCGGATGGCGTTACGACCGGAAACATTCACGACTTCGGAGCAACGGGAACGGCGAGCGGGCAGAACATCGTCGCTCTGGGCAACACCGTGCAGGCTTTCCAGGCCGATTACTCGTGGACCAACGCGCTGACTCCACAGTCGCGAGTGATCATCAACGCAAATGCGCGTGAGCTCAGTACGGCGGGCTTCAATCTCGACAGCGTACTGGTCAAAGTGAATTACCAGAAGCCGCTCGGCACGCTTGCTCTCGAGGTTCACCAGGATACGCAGAACGATTATGCCGCGAACGCAAACTTCGTCCTGAACAAGGATCGCAACGAGCTTCGGTTGAACGATCTCAAGCTGCGATTCGATACGACTGTCTGGGCGAGCACACAGCCTTCGGGAATTCATTGGGGGCCAAGAGGCATCGACGTAGAGCGACTCGAGCTCAGGAACTCGCGGAACGGCCGGATATTCGTGAATGGGCTGCTGCCGAAAGAAGGCCTGGCGAACTTCGAGGTTGCTGTCGACAACTTCGCGGTCGAGGACCTCATCTCTCTCGCCCAGAGTGACATCGATGCGCGCGGACTCGTGTCGTTCGATATTCACGCCGCTGGCACGGCGGCTCAGCCAACTTTCAACGGGGCGTTCGGGGCGCAGAGTCTCATCTACAATGGAACCGCGGTCCCCGAGCTGCATGGGACACTGCAGTACGCAAATGAGACGTTGACCGGCCGTGCAGAGGCGCTCAGGCCGGGCCAGGGAGCATTCCTCGTGGCGTCGGGAACGATTCCGATAAACCTCGCGCTTACGGGAGTCTCGGGGTCGCGCTTCCCGACGAATCGTCAGATCGATCTCGCGATCAAAGCCGACAGTCTGCCGTTGGATATGATTCCGCAGATCAATCAATACGTGACCAACATGCGGGGTAACGTCGTCTCGAATTTCAAGGTCGGTGGGACCCTGAGCCGCCCCGAGGTCACCGGTCAGTTCCTCTTCCAGAATGCGGA
>JBDSVO010000081.1:0-13695 GCA_039927215.1 Gemmatimonadaceae bacterium | reverse complement strand
ACAGTGCCGCGAAGTCACGGTGTGCGCGGGTGACGGTTATGGGCAAGCCAAACGAGATTGCGGTTGCGCGCGTGTCCTTCTCGATGATCTCCACTTCCATCCCGTCCGGGCGCGTGGCTGTGATTGCGGGGCGGGCGGATAGTGCAAGGGCGGGCGTTCCGGCCGGCAGCGCCATCAACGCGTGCTGGAAGGTGTCGATCATCGCCTGAGGAACGTCGCCGTTGATACCCAGGACCAGATTGCCGCGTGTGTACTGTTCGCGGACGAATTGCTTGACATCGTCAAGTGTTATTGCCTGCAGTCCCGCGATCGTGCCGAGTACCGGGTGGCCGTACGGGGTGCCGCGGAAGATGTTGGTCTGCAAACGCTCCTTGCCGAGCTCCTCCTCGTTGGCAGAGCGCAGGTCTTCGCGCAGTGCGTTGATCTGTGCGTCCTTCACGCGCCTGAAATCAGTCTCGCGGAACGCCGGGTCGAGCAGCATCGGGAGCGTGATGTCGACGAACTTGCGCCAGTTGTCCCGATGAATCGAACCCGTGAACGTCGTCAGCTCCTTGTCCACCTGGTTGCCGAAGCTTCCCGCCATCGGATAGAGGGCCTTGTTGATCTGCTCGAATGTCATGTCCTTCGAGCCGGCTCTCGCGATCATCGACGAGGCCAGCACCGCAAGACCTTCCTTGCCCGCGGGATCGTTTGCGGAGCCGGTATTGAAGACGAGCTTGAAGCGAAGCTGCGGTAAGGGATTGCGCTGGATGACGAGATTCGACGCGGCAACAGCCGTTCCGCTCGCGCCATTGCCGGACATCAGCTTCGTACTGATGGTCGGCGCGCTGTTTGCCGGCGTGGCTCCGTACACGGCGCCATTGGTCGTGGCGACAGCAGCGGTCTCGAACGATCCGATCTTCGGCTGCACGGCGATCGCCGATGGCAGCGGGCTGCTCGCAAGCGTTGCGACCACCAGACCGTTATCGATGAAATACGTGCGCGCGGCGCGCTGAAGGTCGGCGGGCGTCAACCCCGCGTAGAGCGCGTAGGCGCGATTGAGCGTGTTGTACGAGCGGTTGTAGCGGACATACGACCCGAGCACTGCTGCGATGCGGTCGGTGTTGTCGAGCGAGCGCACGAACGAGTAACGGAAGTTTGACTTCGCCTCGGCAAGATCCTTATCCGAGACTCGCGTGGCTCTGGCTTTCGCAACGGTCTTGAGGATTTCGTCCCGGACGTACGCGATGTCCTCTGCTTTCTTTACGCGTGCGAAGATTGTGAACAGCTCAGGATCGGCGTTGCTGTTGTTTGCGGCGCTCAGCCCGTCGACCTTCTGCTCACGCTGAACGAGCTTCTTGTAGATCTCGGAGGTCGGACCGAACCACAGTGTAGACACCATGTCGAGCGCGGCGTTGTCGTTGACTGTCTCCGAGAACGCCGGGTTCCGGAATGACACAGCTAGGAAGGGAAGTGTGGGGCTCGACCACGGCACGTGCGCGTACTTCGGCCCGGTCGGTGGCGGCTCTTTCGGGATTGTCACCGAGAACGTCCCACGCTTCCATCCTCCCCAGTATTTCTCGACGATCGGGATGACCTCTGCCGGAGTAACGTCGCCGGCCACGATGATCGTGGTCCGTTCGGGGCGATACCATCTGTCGAAGAAAATCTTCGAGTACTCGAACTGCGTCGGCATGTTCTCGATGTCGCGGATGAAGCCCATCGTAGTGTGCTTGTACGTGTGCGTCGTGAACGCGTTGTCGCGAAGCACTTCGTAGAGCTTTGCGCCGGGAGCCGCGGAATTCTTGTTGTACTCGCCGAGCACTGCGCGGGCTTCGGTTTTGAAATCCTCCTCGCTGTAAGAGAGGTTCTGAAAGCGATCCGCCTGCAGGCGTATCATCGACTCCAGATCCTCTTTGGCGAACGTGATGTAGTAGTTCGTGAAGTCGTCGGATGTGGACGCGTTCTCCCTCGCGCCGGCTTTCGTGATGAGGGCGTTGGCCTGCTCTTTGGTCATGGTCTTCGTGCCGCGGAACATGATGTGCTCGAAAAAGTGCGCGAAGCCCGACTTGCCCGGCTCGACCTCGTTCCTCGACCCGGTTTGCACTGGAATCCGAAGGGAAACGATGTTCGGAAAACCCGTCGGAACGACGATGATCTTCAGGCCGTTAGGCAGGGTCTTCTCGGTTGCCTTGAACGGGAGAATGTCGCCGGAGCTGCTTGCCGTCGTCGCTTTCTTCTGCGCCGCTGCTGGCAAGAACGCGCAAAGCGTGAGGGCGACAACGAGAGCCGCGTTGGAGAGACGCTTCATGTGATGGTTTCCTGTGTCGAAGTCACGACTGGACGTGCGAAATTCGCTGCATAAAGGGGGCAGAATGCCGCGCTCTGATTCTCTATACTACCGGCGTGCGCGGACAATTCGCCAGTCGCGTGGCGAGAAAAGTGCACCTCTGTGCATTCAACAATGAGTGCCTCCTCGATCGGCGAGAAGCTGAGCCACGCGGCTGACCAGGCGGCGGCCGACGCCCATCCCTGGATCGAGCCGCTTGCCCGGGCAGGCTATTCCGCGAAGGCGCTCCTCTACGCGACAATTGGTGTCCTCGCGACGCGTGTGGCGTTGGGCGCGGGCGGAGCGACCACGGATACCCGCGGTGCAATGAGAACTGTGCTGAACGCTCCTTACGGCAGAGTTCTGCTGATACTCGTCGCCGTTGGTCTCATGGGCTACGGAATCTGGCGCGTGGTCGAGGCGATAACTGATCCGGACCATCGCGGCCGCGACGCAAAGGGCATACTCCTTCGCGCCAGCTTCGCTGCGCGCGGCATAATCCACGCTGGACTTGCAATCACAGGGATCCGCATCGCGGTCGGCCTGCATGGGGAGGACCAGAATCGGAAACAGATACAACAATGGACGGCGACGTTGCTGGAGCTGCCCGCGGGAGGTTGGCTGGTCTGGGGCGTCGCAGCGTCAATTGGTGGGTACGGGCTTTATCAGCTGTACCGCGCCTTCGGCGCCAAGCTCAGCAAACAGCTCCAGCTCGGACGACTGTCCGCCGAGCTCGGGCGATGGGTTCTGGGAGTCAGCCGGTTTGGAATCGGCGCGCGCGGCATCGTTTTCCTCGCGGTCGCGATTCTTCTCGGCCGAGCCGCCGCGCAGCACGATCCGACAGAGCCGGAGGAATCGCAGATTCGTTGCGCTCGCTGGCCGCGCTCGGAAGAGCCCCGCTTGGTGCCATCGGATTTGGCCTGATCGCGTACGGGTGCCACGAGCTGATCAATGCGCGCTACCGGCACATTCGTTCAGCCGTTCCAGAAACCGACGGCTCTTAATACAGCTGAGATCCAGACCGAATCCAGGCCAACCCGGTCGCTCGCTACTTGAGAGCTCGAGTCAACGGCACACCATCCAGTTTTTCGAGGGGAGTGACTCCGAGCCTCCGAGCGAGAGTCGGCCCGATGTCCACTGTCCGCACGAAATCCGTGTAACGTCCCGGCGCGAAGCCGGGGCCGTAGAACACGATCGGTACATTGGTGTCGTTGTCGTACGGCGATCCGTGCGTCGCGGTGATCCCCGCCCAGATACTTCCCGGCGTGAGCGTTGCCACCAGATCAGCCGGATAATTCAACGGAATCTGATGAACCCACCGCCTCGTGATCGGGTCTCCGATCGTATCTCCTTTCAAGAGATCACGCGGCCGGTCGACGCGAGCTACTCCCGGCACCTTAAGCGCTTCATTTCGAAACATCGTGACGATCGAGTCAGCGTTGACGTTCGCTTTCCTGAATGCCTCGCGGTCGAAGAGGACCACCTGCTGATCGAGCACAATCGCCATCGTATCGACCTTCAGCGCAGCCAACCGCGTGCGCATCCTGGCGAGGACAGGAAGAAGCGTCACACGCGTCGGGCGCGGGACAACGTTCGCCGGAGCGAGCTCGGGAATAGGCGTGAAACCGTGATCAGCCGAGAGAGCGACAATCACCCTGGAGGGATCGCGAATCTTGAACAGAGAATCGAGCAGCATTCCGATCTGGCGGTCAACGCGCAGCACCTGATCGTGCGTCTCTCTCGAGTTCGGCCCCAGGCGGTGGTTGATGAGATCCGTCGCGGACAATGAGACTGCGAGAAGATCGGTCTGCGGGCCCTCTCCCAGATGAAGCGCGCGGACACCCTCGAGTGCGAAGGCAACGGTCACCTCATCAATGAACGGCGAAGTTCGGATAAGGCTCGCTGCCTGCGCCGAATCGGCCGACAGCAAGTGCGGAAAAACAAAGTCCGTCCCGCCGCCCTCTATGGGCACGCTGTCCGGTTCCGGATATGCGCTGGCGGGAAGCAGGGGTGCCCACACCTTGCCAGCGTATTTCTCGGGCAGGCGTTTGGCGTTGAACTGCACGACCCAGGTGGGAAGTGAGTCCATGTAATACTTGCTCGTCGTGAAATCGCCGTCGCCCGGGTACCAGAACACCTGCTGCTTCGACGTGCCTATCGGCAGTATCGCCGCACGATCCTTCATTGAAACCGAGAGGGCGCGCGAGCGCGGGTCCTTCGCCCGCATCCAGTCGATGAGCTCCGTTCCCTGGAAGCGACGCGGCGATGCGCCGGTCACGCGGGAAAAACCGAGAAGCGGCATTTCAGGATCGATAACACCTACCAGGTTTTGAACAATTCCGGTGGAGCGAGGAAAGCGCCCGGAGAGGAGGCTCGCGTGGCCAGGGGCGGTCTCCGTGATTCCCTGATCCTGGTGTCCGTTCGTGAACCACGCGCCACCGTTCTTGAGACGGGCGAGCCCGCCCTGAAGTTGCGGGCCGAAACGTTCCAGAAAATCGGCCCTGAACCCGTCGATGGTGATCATCACGACGAGGGTTGGCTGGCCCGGTGGCGCAGCAGCGGCGGGGGGTGCTGACGCGGGGGCTTCCGGGGTTTGAGCCTGTGCGCATCCGGCGGCGCAGAGCAGGCAGACGAGAACTCTCACAATTGGCGGCATGAGGCGCAATTTGACCGCCGCGCGCACCTCCGGCAACCTATGGCGGGAATCAATACCCGCCACGATATTAGCGCAGCTTTTACGGAGTCCTCCATACATGGCAGTTCGCACACCGGGTTTCTTCGATAGCCCGGCGACGAAGGTCGTTGTCAAAGTCGTACTGTACTATGCCGCGCTGATAATCCTGGGCTCGCTGGCCCTGCGCGAGCTCCCACATTCTCCGGGACTGAGCGACGTGGTGCTGCCGTCCATGCTTGGCGGCGGTACCGGGACGGGGCCTCAGGGCGAGTCGGTCGCTGCTGCCCCGGGTTCCAGCGTTTTGACTGGGATGGTATCGGTCGCGATGATCGGGTCGATGCTCCTCATGCTTCCCGTCGCCTGGGTGTATCAGCTCACGCGCGCGAAGCGCGGCTATCAGCAGTCCGTTGTACAGCTGCTCATAATTCTGCCACTCGTTGTCGCTGGAATTGTCGTTCTCGTCAAATACAGCCTGGCTCTTGCCTTCAGCCTTGCGGGCATCGTCGCGGCAGTGCGATTCCGGAACACGCTCGACGACAGTAAGGACGCGGTTTATGTATTTCTAGCCACGGGTGTTGGCCTTGCGGCCGCTGTTGACATCCAGGTCGCAACGGCGATCTCGATCATTTTCAATGTGACCATCCTGCTCCTCTGGTACGCCGACTTCGGTCATTCTCCTGTCGAGCTGGAGGGGGCAATCGCCAACAAGCGCCTTCAGCGGGCGAAGGAGCTTGCCCAGACAGGGACGTTTGTCGCCCAGCTCGACAGCGAGGTCTTCAAGAACATGTCTCCGGAGCAGCTCGAGGGCGTGGCTGAGCGGGCCTGGAAGCGCGCCCGCGAAGACGGTAAGGGCGACGGCCCGCGGGATATACGTCTCCGTATTCGGGCCCGTGACGTGGAGCAGGTTCGCGAAACGTTCGAGCCGCTGATCGACGAGCACGCCAAGAAATGGCACGCGAGCGAGGTGTCCATCGACGCTGGGGGAATTGAAAAGATTGATTACTTTGTGGAGCTGAAAAAGAAGTCCGATCCTGAAGAACTACTGTCGTTGGCGGAAACAGCTATTGGGGCGAACCTTGTTGAAGCAAGGCTCGACTAAGACCAGTCTCACGAGGCCAATCACGATGCAGATGCGCTCATTCTCCAGGCTCGTTGCAGCAATTGCTATTGCTGCAACGGCCATCCCGATGGTCACTGTCTCGGCTCAGCAACCCCAGAAGAAAAAGAAAGGGGAGGCGAAAGTCCTGAAGCCACCCCGCGATCAGGGTTCGTTCTTCAAGTCCGAGCAGCCCGTGACAATCACGCTCACGACCAACATCGTACGCCTGAAGAAGGACAAAGGGGAAAAGAAACCGTGGCGCTCGGGAACCATCACGTACACCGATTCCGCCGGAAAAGAGCATCTCATTCCGGTGCAGCTCAGGACGCGCGGCATCTGGCGCCTGAAAAACTGCGAGATCCCTCCAATGCGGGTGAATTTCGCGCGTGCGACGTCAGAGGGCACGCCGTTCTGGGGCCTCGACATGCCGAAGCTCACCAGCACTTGCCGGAACGACGATTCGTACGAGCAGTACATCCTCCAGGAGCTGCAGCTCTATCGGATCCAGAATTTGTTGACACCGATAAGCCATAAGCCGCGCTTGCTCAATATCACGTACGTCGACAGCGCGAACGGCAAGGTGTTCGCGAAGCGCGCTGCCATCATGCTCGAGGAGCCGATTGCGATGGCCAACCGGATCGGCGGCCTGGAGGTGAAATTGAAAGGTGCAAGGGCCGACGACCTGGATCCTTACCACAGTGCATTTGCCGGCATGTTCCAGTACTTCATTGGAAACACCGACTGGTCTATCGCCGGTCTCCACAACATGGAGCTGCTCTCGCAGCCCGACGGCACGGTTATTCCAATTCCCTGGGACTACGACTTTTCAGGGGCGATCAACGCGCGTTATGCGACGGTCGATCCGAGTCTTACTGTCAGTCGCGTGAGGGATCGGCTATACCGAGGCTATTGCGCGCCGCCGGAAGAATTTCACAAGGTGGCGGCTCTCTTCAAGGAGAAAAGGGCCGCAATCTACGCCCTTTACGATGACGAGATCGGCAAGCTCCTGAGGCCGAACATAAAGAAGGAAACACTTTCGTATTTCGACGACTTCTACAACGTGATCAAGGACAAACGTGGCGTCGAGCGCGAAATGATTGATGAGTGCCTGGGACGCTGAGATCGATACGTGATCTGGTGAAGCGGCCGCCTCACTCCTTCAGGTACGAGCTTCGTTCGAAGCAGCACCTGGAGGAGTTGGCGACGTCGGCCCTGCCCCTCGGAACCGACTGCACCGAACCGCGCTCCTCGCAGCACCGCGACCTCTACCTCGACACGGTGGAGGACACGCTTCGCAAGCGAAACATCGTCTGCCGGCTCCGTCTTTGTGCCGATGACACACGCACGCTGTCGCTCAGGATAGGATCTGCGGGCCACGGTGAGGACGGCAGAATTGATTCGCGCGTCGAGGCCTCTGAAGTCGTCGCCGCAATCGCTGAGAACACAGCCGCCGGCCGGAGTCTGCGCGCGCTGATCGACCCGTCGTCACTGGTTGTGCGCATCGAGCTGGAGACCGAGCGGCTCACACGAAAAGCTGACTTCAACTGGCTCCGTCAACCGCGCATGGAGATTCACTACGATTACATCGTAGTTCGCCGCGGCCGCATGTCCGCGAGCTTTCGGCAGATGTGCATGCATCGCCGCCACGGCAAGACCGAGGGCATGGACGGCGTAGCCCGCGCATTCGAGCGGGAGCATCACCTGCGTCCCATTCCCGGAGGTCCTCGCGACCGCGCCGAGCTTCTCCTCAAATGGAAAGGAGGAGGAGAGAAGGAGAACACGTCGGAGCGGTCAGCCGTCATTCAGCCGTCGCCCACCGGCACCCCACCTGAGATTCCGGAATTCCTGAATCCCGAGCTCAGTCTGCTGGCATTTCAAAGTCGCGTTCTCACACTTGCAGAGAACAAGCAGACTCCTCTGCGGGAGAGGCTCAAATTTCTTTCGATAGTCAGCGCTAACCTCGACGAGTTCTTCATGGTGCGCATGGCGGGATTGAGACGCGCAGCGCGGGAGCAGTACGAGGAGCAGTGCGATGATGGCCTCACTCGTGGCGAGCAGCTCCGCCTGATCGCCGAACAGGTGTCATCGATCACGGAGCGACAGACGCGCTGCCTCGAGGACTGCCTCGCCACACTCGCGGAACATGGTGTTCGCATCGTGCAGTGGGACGACCTCGATGCAGACCGGCAATCGGCATTGCGTGCCGAGTGTCGGGAGCAGATCTATCCGTCGTTGACTCCGATGGCGATGACGCTGAGCCCCGGCCATCCGCTTCCTCACTTGCCGCATCTCACGCTCGCGCTTGCCGTGGTCATGCGTGATTCAACGACCGGACGAATTCACCTCGCCGAGCTCGAGCTGCCCCCGGACGTTCCGCGATTTCTTCCCGTGCCGGGGCAGCAGGGGCATGTCGTTACTATAGAAGAGGTCATTCGCTCGAACATCGACCTCCTATATCCTGACCGAAAAGTCGAAGGGGTATACGGATTTCGCGTGACACGTGGCGGCGATCTCGATCTCGACGAAGAAGCCGCGGATGACCTGATCGAGGCCGTAGCCAGTGCGGCGGAGCGAAGGCACTACAACCCGGCGGTGCGCGTGGAAGTCGAGCGCGACATGCCCGATTTCGTGCGCAGTCTGCTCCTCGGAAACCTCAAGCGTGAGACTTCCGAGGAGGAAGCCGAGCTCGAGCCGGCCGACGTAAACGAGACGTCTGCTCTCCTCGACCTCGGCAGTCTGATGCGGCTGCCCGTTCCGGCCAATCCGTCATTTTCCTACGGGCCGTTTCAGGCAGCCGAGCACTTCGGGGAGGGCGAATCGATCCTGGATGGGATTCGCGAGGGAGATCTGATCTTCCATCACCCGTTCGACTCATTTGCGTCGACCGTCGTGAAATATCTGCGCGAGGCCGCCGCCGACCCGGATGTCACCGCGATCAAGATCACTCTCTACAGAGTCGGCGATTCGTCGGCGATTGTCGACGCGCTACTCGATGCTGCGCGAAACGGAAAGAAAGTCGTCGCGTTTGTCGAGCTGAAAGCGCGGTTCGATGAAGAGCACAACGTTGCGTGGGCGAGGAAGCTCGAGCGCGCGGGCGGTCACGTCGTCTCGGGCCTGGTCGGAATCAAGAACCACGCGAAGGTCGCGCTCGTTATCAGGCGCGAGAACGGGAAGATGGGGAGTTACGTGCACGTTGGCACGGGCAATTACAACAGCAAGTCGGGGCGCGAGTACACCGATCTCAGCCTGTTCTCCGCACGCGAGGAAGTGACCGCCGACGCGGCAGATCTGTTCAACTCGCTGACAGGCGGATCGCTTCCTCCGACCGGGCTATCGCGCGGCGCACTGGTGGCGCCGCATCAAATGCGCGATGCCATACTCACGATGATCGAGCGCGAAGCCGCACATGCTCGCGCTGGCCGTCCGGCGCGGATCACCGCAAAGGTCAACGGACTGTCGGATGCTGAAGTGGTGCGGGCACTGATCTACGCTTCGACTGATGGCGTGACTGTCGATCTGATCGTTCGCGGCATTTGTACACTTCGTCCCGGCGTCCCCGGCAGGTCGGAGCGCATTCGCGTCGTGTCAGTACTCGGCCGACTGCTGGAGCATTCGCGCATTTACCGCTTCGAGAACGATGGTGTCCCCGAAGTGTTTATCGGATCTGCCGACCTGAGGCCGCGCAACCTGCGACGCCGTGTGGAGCTGCTGGTTCCGGTGGTCGAGCGCGAGCATCAGCAGCAGCTCGATCGAATCCTGGATCTCTACCTGAACGATCCGACTGCTTGGGACCTCACTTCGACTGGCGAGTACGTACCTCGGAAAGGGAAGGGTCCCGGCGCTCAGGAGACGCTCATCGCCAGTCTCGAGAGCGTTTCCTCTGGGGCAGAAGTAACCTAGAGCTTCACAGGCGCGAGATCCCGGAAGCCCAGATCCGGGGTACTAGATAAAACGTTCACCTAACATCCGTCGTCATTCTAATGAATGAGGAGCCAGATCACTACACCCGCAATTTCGCTCGTTATTCCTGCGTACAACGAAGCGGCCCTCCTGCCAAGGCTGCTGACTTCGGTGCGTATCGCACGCGACCGGTTTCGCCATGGTCCGGACAGGATCGAGCTCATCGTTGCCGATAATTGCTCGACCGACGACACAGCAGCAATCGCCATGGCGGCGGGATGTCGCGTGGTCCGCGCGGAGATCCGGTGCATTGCCGCGGCGCGAAATGCCGGCGCTCGCGCCGCGCATGGGGACATCCTCTGTTTTGTCGATGCCGACTCGCAGATTCATCCGGATACATTCAACGTCATCACGGCCAGCATGGATCGGCCCGATGTGATCGGCGGCGCGACAGGCGTGAGACCGGAGAGGTGGTCGGTTGGCATCGCCCTCAGTTACGCGATGTTTGTCCCGGTTGTCGCCGCAACCCGGATCGATACTGGCGTCGTGTTTTGCCGCAGAGGGGATTTCGAGACGATTGGCGGCTACGACGAGACAATGAAATTCGCCGAAGACGTCAGGTTTCACCTCGACATGTGGCTGCTCGGCCGCAAGCGTGGAGCTCGTCTCGTGCGGGCGTCGAGAGCGAAAGCCGTATTCTCAACGCGAAAATTCGACCGCTTCGGAGAGTGGCACTACCTCCCGCTCATGTTCAAAGCGCCGTGGTACCTCCTGAATCGACGAGCGGGAAACTCTCTGGCGGAGCGGTACTGGTACCAGCCAGGGCGATAGCGTTTACATTGGGTTTGTTCCTGCTGGATGGGTTCGAACCTCAAGATGCCCCCAAAAAAACTCAAAAAGTCGCAGCAATCGCCGGTCGATCAAGTTCGCACGATCTGCCTTTCGATGCCCGAGGCGCACGAAGTCGAAGCGTGGGGTGAGCCGACGTTCCGTGTCCGGAACAAGATGTTCGCGATGTACGCGAGCTACGACACACATCATGGAGCAGGGCGGCCGAGCGTTTGGGTGAAATCGACGCTCGTCAATCAGGATCTGCTCATCCGCTGGCAACCAGGCCGCTATTTCGTTCCGCCGTATGTTGGTCCCAGCGGCTGGATCGGCATCTACCTCGACAAGCGGCCTAGCTGGAAAACAATCGCGGACATTCTCCGCGATGCGTATCTGCTGAACCTTCCGACGAAGCTCAAGGCGAAAACAGAAAAATGATCCGCCTCGCCGTCCGGCGGCGGTTTCTGCACCTCACCAGCTGACGCTTTAGTAGTCTGGGTTATCCTGGTCATACCACCCTCCCTCAGGGTTAAGATATGACCTCCACACAGAATTCCTGAAAGGTCCTCTCGTGTCGCGGCCCGGTTCGTGAAATTGAAACCCAGCCATGGCAATTCGCGTGATCAGACTCGGGAGCCCCCGGCTGCCAAACGAGGGGCTGCGACTCGGCACCGTTCGCCGTCCCCCACGAGGAGTGCGGAAGGAGAGCTACGCCCGCGAAGACTATTTCGATCTCTGGCTTCCGGATCTGGCGCCGAGCGCACCACTCGTTTCCTGGGCGCTGTCGGAACCCTTTACGGAAAAGCGTTGGGCACGGTACGCGAAGAGCTACCGCACGGAGATGAAGCGGCCGGAAGCACGAAGACTGATCGCTCTGCTCTCCGCGCTCTCATCAAAATCTGATTTCTCGATCGGCTGCTACTGCGAAGACGAGTCGAGGTGCCACCGCTCCCTGCTGCGGGACATCCTCGTCGAAGCCGGAGCTTTGGTCGTCGCATCCAAGCCGTCGAACGGGGGTAGCAAATAAAAACTCCCCAGCCCTCAACCGTAGCAAGATCGTACGCCGCCGCCGATACGACGGCCGATGTCGGGATTACTTAACAGAAAACGGCACACGCCAGTAACTTGAGAGACTGCAGCTGCTGGCGTGTGGAGTTGTTTTCTTGCCAAGACACACGGGCTCATGTAAACCCTTTGATGCCGGGCTGGGGTCCAACGCTCGGAACCGCAAAATATCATTCATGACCTTCCGGCGCTTTTTCCTCGTCATATCACTTCTCGCCGCCGCGGCAGCGATGCCTCGCGGCGCTTTTGCGCAGCAAACCGATGTCATACGCGGCCGCGTCACCGGAACCGACAGTGCCGCCATCGAAGGAGTTACGGTCACCGTCACTTCCATTTCCGGCAACGTGAGTCGCACCGCGCGCACCGACGCGAGTGGCCGATTTACAGTCACGTTTCCCGGCGGCGATGGCGATTACATGGTTTCGTTCGCCTCACTCGGCTTCGCTGCGAAGCGGTTCGAGGTGAAACGCTCGGCCGACGAGGAAGTGCTCATCGCTGACACGCGACTGACGAGAATCGGGACCGTTCTCGATCCAGTCCAGGTCACCGCCCAACGTGAGAAGGTCCAACGAAATGCCGTCACTCCCGACGCAAGCGGCACGGAGCAGTCGCTCAACAATCCTGCGGTCCCCGCAAATCTGCTCGGCGATCTGGCGGCGATGGCCGCATCGCTTCCGGGAGTGCAATCAATGCCCGGCCAGGATGGTTCACCTGACGGCTACTCGGTGCTCGGACTCGGCGCGGATCAGAACAACACCACTCTCAATGGTATGCAGTTCGGCGGGTCCAACCTCCCGCGCGATGCGGCGGTTGGCAGCTCACTGGTAACATCTCCCTACGATGTCTCGCGCGGGGGATTCAGCGGCGCGCAGTTCACCCTTCGCACTCGGCCCGGCTCGAATTTCATCACCCGCGGCATGAGCCTGAACGTCGACGCTCCGCAGCTGCAGTGGAGCGACCGCGCCACTCAATCGCTTGGGCAGGAATACTCGAACCTGTCGCTCGGCGGTACTGTCTCCGGACCGATCAAGTTCGACAAGTCGTTCTACAACCTCTCCTATCAGCTCGGACGGCGAGCGAACGATCTGCAGACGCTCATCACAACCGATGCGCAGGGCTTGCAAGCGGCCGGCGTCGCCGCGGATTCCGTCGCGCGGCTCTTGTCACTGCTGCAAACCGCCGGAATTCCCTTCAGCGCGGGCGGGATAGGGAGCAGTCGCCTTAGCGATCAGGGCTCGCTGTTCGGCAGCCTCGACTTTGCGCCGCCATCGTCGTCCACGGGTCAGGCGCTGAACATCACCTTCAACGGAAACTGGAACAAGCAGGATCCGGCGACTGGATTCGCAACGGAGCTGCCGTCTCACAGCGGCGAGCGCACGAGTCTGAGGGGCGGGATCCAGGCAAGGCACAACACCTACGTGCGCAACTCCGTCCTCAGCGAGACGTCAATCGGCTTCAGCGGCTCTCGCACCGAAGCAACGCCGTTCCTGTCGATGCCCGGCGGACAGGTTCGCGTGAATTCAGTTTTCGCCGACGGCGCCACCAGCGTGCAGAATCTTTCGTTCGGTGGAAGTCAGTCACTCAACAGCATACAAACGAATAACACGACGAACTTTCTGAACCAGCTGTCGTGGATCAGCCTCAACAACAAGCACCGCCTCAAGCTGACGTCGGAGCTCAGGCGTGACGCAACAGCGCAGGAGCAGTCGAACAATCGTCTCGGTACGTTCGCTTTCAATTCACTGACGGACCTCCAGGCGGGACGGCCCGCGGCGTTCACTCGACAGCTGAGTCCACGCGTGCGTGACGTCAGCCAGTTGG
>JBDSVO010000080.1:0-4286 GCA_039927215.1 Gemmatimonadaceae bacterium | reverse complement strand
TCGAGTTCGTGGAGCAGCCTGTGGCGGCGCACGACATCGATGGTCTCCGGTTCGTACGCACACGGTCGCCGCTTCCGATCATCGCCGACGAATCGTGCCTCGTCGCAACGGATATCCCGAGGCTTGCGGGAGCTGTCGACGGCATCAACTTAAAGCTCGCGAAATGCGGAAGCCTGCGCGAAGCGGTGCGGATTGTTCACGTTGCCCGCTCGTTCGGAATGATGGTGATGGCCGGCTGCATGATCGAGTCGAGTCTCGGCATCTCCGCCGTGGCGCAGCTCGCGCCGTTGCTCGATCACGCGGATTTCGACGGTGCAGCACTGCTGGCTGACGATCCGTTCAGCGGGGTCACGATCGCCGGAGGCAACATCAAGCTCAGCGAGGGCCCGGGACTGGGAGTCACGCGACGAAGCACAGGCGAGCCGCGATTAGCGAGTAACAGCCGCAGGTAATCCCATGCCCCAGGAAACACGGGGGCTGGTAGAGGTTGCACTCCCGGTTCCGCTCTTTCAGACATTCACCTACTCGATCGATCCAACGGCGGCGAGGCCTCCCGCCACCGGGTCTCGTGTAGTCGTTCCGTTCCGAAATGGAACCGAGATAGGGATTTGCCTCGGGCCGGCCGATTTGGCCGTTTTGCCGCGAAAGGTGCGAACGATCATCGAAGTTCCCGACGCCGAGCCGGCGCTGAGCGAAGATATGATCGGGCTCTGCCGGTGGATGGCAGACTACTACGTCGTTCCGATCGGACTCGCGATGCGCACGGCGCTGCCCTCGCTGCTCAGCGGCGCTGATCAGCCGAAGCCTTCGCGCAAGACTCTCAGCATTGTCCGGCTGCGGGAGAATCTGCCGACGCTGCTGGAAAGGGAAAAGGCGTTCGCGCGAGCGCCCAAGCAGCGCGCGCTGTTCGAGGCTCTCGAATCACTGGGCGGGCGGAGCACAGTCGAGCACCTCCTGCAACAGCTGTCGTTCTCGCCATCCGTTCTAAAGGCGATCGAGAAGCGCGGATTCATCGTGACAGAAGCGGAGGAAGTCGATCGTGATCCCTTCGCTGCCCGGGCCATCTCCAAAGCCGCGACGCATCAGCCTACCGCCGCGCAGACTATGGCAATCGCTGCTATAGCTGAGGCAAAGGCTGGAGAAGTGTTCCTGCTGAACGGCGTAACGGGCAGCGGCAAGACGCTCGTGTACATCGAGATCCTGAAGCGTCTCGTTGTGGAACGGGGGAAGACCGGAATCGTTTTGGTGCCCGAGATCGCGCTGACACCGCAGACGGTTGACCGGTTTCGCGCCGTATTTGGCGACAGCATTGCGGTGTTGCACTCTGCGCTCAGCGATGGCGAAAGGTATGACGCGTGGCTCGCGCTACGTCGCGGCGAAAGGCGTATCGCGGTCGGCGCACGCTCCGCGGTTTTCGCTCCACTCGCCAACCTCGGCGCAATCATCGTGGATGAAGAGCACGAGACGAGCTACAAGCAGGGCGAGACCCCGCGATACCACGCGCGCGAAGTTGCAATCGTCCGCGCGAGGCTCGAGGGAGCGACAGTTGTTCTCGGCAGTGCGACTCCTTCGCTCGAAAGCTGGGCAAACGCGGAGGCCAGAAAGTACACATTGCTGAATCTTCCGGAGCGCGTCGGCGGCGGACGACTGCCACGCATCGACGTTGTCGACCTCCGCCGCCGTGACGGCCCCGATGCGCCACGCGAAGGTCCGGCGTCGCCGTCTTATGCCTATGTGATTCGCGACGAGCTCGACCGCGCGCTCGAACATACGCTTTCCAGAAAGGAGCAGTCGATCCTGCTGCTCAATCGTCGCGGTTACTCATCGTTCATCATGTGCAGTGAGTGCGCATACGTCGTCGCATGCCCGAACTGCAGCATCACCCTCACTCTCCACCGGGCGCCGGAGCGTCTGCTTTGTCATTACTGCGGTCATCAGGAGGAGCTCAGTCAGGTGTGTCGCCGCTGCGGCGGTCGCACTCTGCGACACCGGGGGCTCGGCACGCAACAGGTCGAGCGGCTGCTCTCGGATCGATTTCCGGGCGCTTCAATCGCAAGAATGGACGTCGATACTACGAGCGGCAAATGGGCACACGCGGAGATCCTCGACCGCGTCGCGAGTGGGGAAGTCGACATTCTCCTCGGGACGCAGATGATTGCCAAAGGCCTCGACTTTCCCAACGTCACTCTCGTCGGAGTCGTTGATGCAGACACCGGAATCAACCTTCCGGATTTTCGCGCGTCCGAACGATGCTTTCAGTTACTGGCTCAGGTCGCGGGCCGGGCTGGACGAGGACCGAAGGGCGGGCGCGTACTGATCCAAACGAGGGTGCCGGATCATCACGCCGTTGTCTGCGCTGTCGCGCATGATTACGCCCGCTTCATCCGCGAGGAGACGCCCGGCCGCATCAAGCCGCCGTATCCGCCGAACGTGCGCCTCGCCAACATCGTCATGAGCGGCACGGTTGAGCCGCCCGTGGCCGACCTTGCAATCGCGGCGGGTGTGTGGCTTCGCGAGCTCATCGGCGCGCGTGGGCTCGATGAAGTAACTGTGATCGGCCCGGCGCCCTGTCCAATCGAGCGAATAAAGACTCGGTGGCGCTGGCATCTCCTGCTCAAGTCGGAGCAGGCAGGCGACCTGACCCGAGTGTCGCGCTATTTCATGGAAAAATTCCCGGTGCCGGCGAATCTCCGCGTTACGCTCGATCGAGATCCGGTGGCGCTGCTGTAGCGCGACAAAGCATCTTTAGGAGTGTCGCTTCCCACCGCAACCGACGGCCTCAAATCCAGATTGCCCAACGCGCCGGACGCAACCTTCGTCGCGGCGCCCGCCAACGGCGTTCTGCCTGAAAACTTCTTCTCGACGACCAATCTTCCAACCTACGTCAAAGTGAAGGGCGAGTGGGTCCTGCCGCTCGAGCCGAGAATGGACTCTGCTCTCGTTCTCGATGGTGATGGGAAAGTCTGGGTCAGGGAGGGCCGCCAAGTCGCTCGCGGTGCGATGGTGGCAGTCGGAAGCAGGGAAGACGGCAGCGAGGGCATCTACGTCGATTCCGCCCTGATGGCCGACGAGCAAGTGGAAGAGTTCAAGTTCATGACGAGCGAGGTGTCGCGGGAAAAGCCGATCGACTATTCGCTCATGGCGCGGATACTGATTCGAGAGCGCGACCGCCGCGGCTACATCATCTGGGTGACAGGTCCGGCGCTGGTGCATGCGAGAGCGCGATCGGACATGGTGTGGTTCATAAAAAACGGATTCGTCGGCGCGCTGCTGGCCGGCAATGCCGTTGCCGTGCACGACATCGAGGCCTCGATCTTCGGAACTACCCTTGGGATGACCAACACCGGCGTTGCAACGCCTGGCGGTCACGGGCTTCACATGCGTGCGATCAACAAGGTTCGTGGGGCGGGATCAATCGCTAACGCAGTTGCGCAGGGCATAGTTTCGGACGGGATCATGCACGCACTGGTAACCTCGGGCGTTCCGTTCGTTCTGACGGGGTCGATAAGAGATGACGGGCCCCTGCCGGAAGTGATAACGGATACTCTCGCCGCCCAGGATGCGATGAGGCGGCACACGACGAAGGCGACGATGGCAATCCTTGTCGCGACTGCGCTTCACGCAATTGCCACGGGCAACATGCTCCCGGCTTTTGTAACAGAGCCCGACGGTTCACTTCGGGAGCTGGCGACAATCTGTGTCGACTCGTCGGAGTTCGTTGTGAGCAAGCTCAAGGATCGCGGCACGCATCAGGCATTCGGCGTGGTGACGAATGCGCAGGATTTCATGCACATTCTCCGCATCTATGTAGAGCGGGAGCTCAGCGGGGTTCCGACGGCATGATCGACACAACGGAGCGCTTCCTGAAGGAGATCGGCGAGCGTATCGGCGCCGGGCTGGTCGAGGAAGTCCGTCTCTTCCCACCGATCCGGCAGGGCGGAACGGAGAGCGCAGTGGCGATCGTCGCGACTTCGGCGTACCCCGACCCGTGGCACACGGTCTACAGCGCGCGCTATCGGCACACGCTCAAAGGCATGGACCGGGGCAAGTGGGAAGTCGAGGTGACCGCTGAGGCCGACGCGCCCCTCATCACGATTGATGAGGTGGTTCGCGGAGTGATGAAAAGAGCGGGGGAGCAGTTCGAGCCGGAGCGGATAATGGCTGGAGAGTTCCGGACCATCGTCGGGTATGCAGAAGCCGGGAAGACTGCGGGCTAGCTTCGGAAAGGCGTTCACCGCAGAGCTGCTCTGTGGTAAAGCAGTTGGCTCAGCGCTCCAAAGCGTATT
>JBDSVO010000079.1:0-16580 GCA_039927215.1 Gemmatimonadaceae bacterium | reverse complement strand
ATGACCCGCCCGCGCCCGAGCCAAAGTTGTGGTCCATGACGTACTTGCCGAGCGTGCCACTCGAGTTGGCGAGGCCGTCGGGGAATTGCGCGTTTTTCGAGTTGAGCAGTAGACGCACGGACTCGATGGTGGACGCGCAGAGAAAAACAAGACGTGACGTATACTCCGTCTCGCGCCGAGTGAGCGCGTCGATCACGCGGACGCCGCGCGCGCGACTCTTCTTCGGGTCGTAGAGAACTTCGGCAACGACGCTGTGCGGCCGGAGCGTCATCCTGCCCGTCGCGCGAGCGGCCGGAAGTGTCGCCGCGATGCTGCTGAAGTAGGAGTTCGTGATGCAGCCCTTCTCGCACGGGCCGCAGTAGTGACACGCGAGCCGTCCCTTATGATTTTGCGTGAGAATGGCGCATCGGCCGATCGTCACCACGCGCTCACCGCCGAACGCCTTCATGATCTTCGGGCGCGCGTCCGCCTCCACGGCGGTCATCTGCATCGGCGGCAGGAACACGCCATCCGGTAGCTGCGACAATCCCTCCTTTCTGCCGCTCACGCCAATGAATCGCTCGACGTGCTCGTACCACGGCGCGATGTCGCGATACCGGATCGGCCAATCGGTCCCATGGCCGTCCTTCGCATTCGCTTCGAAATCCAGATCACTCCACCGGTAGACCTGTCGTCCCCACATTATGGAGCGCCCGCCCACTTGTCGGCCTCGGAGCCAGTTGAACGGAGCGTCGTCGGGCGCAGTATACGGATTGTCGCCGTCATTCACGAAGAACTTGCTGCCGACCTCGTCGCACGCGTAGCAGCGGCTCTGAATGGGTTGCTCACGCTGGAGTTTTTTGCGATCGCCCCAACCGCGAAAGTGCATCTGCCAAGGCTGCACGTGTTCGACGTAGTCCTTGCCTGGATCGATTGGTCCGCCCGCCTCGAGCACCAGAGTGCGAAGTCCGCGCTCTGTCAGCTCTTTCGCCGCCCATCCGCCGCTCATTCCCGAGCCGATGACGATGGCGTCGTAGTCGTATGTCTCAGGCATGTGTGTGCTCCCCGTGCCCCGTCGGCGCCGGCTCTTCACTCCGCGGAGTCGCAGTTCCCGACGGCCGTCTCTTGATGGCGATAGGCGCGGCGCCTTCGAACTTCCCGGGCATCACAACCACCTTGAGCACGTCTCTCATGACTGGCTCGCTGGTGAAGTAGCCGTGGATGACGAGCCCCTTGAGTCTCCAGTACGTTCGGGACGGCTCCACGCTGCGATCGCCGCTCTCGAGGCCGTCGATCATAGCCCCCCGCGCCGTTGCGCTCATGTTAGCGAAGGAGACATTCGACGTGCTGCGAGCGAGCGCGTCAATCGCGTCGAGTCCAGCCAGGCCTGCGGTGCGCTCTGCGTCCGTGAGCTGCTCGTTAACGATCACGTCCACGAATTTGTGAACCCCGACGTCTGTGGCACATGGCGTATCTGTACGCGGGATGATTGTATCCGCAATCGCTTTTACGAGAGCGAGATGTGGCGGGCTCAGCTCGTTCGGCGATGGAATGCCGCTCGCAACGCGAGACCATGCCTCCAGCGTTTTGTGCGGCAAGACGGTGAGCGCGGCCGCAGAGGCAATCGCGCGGAGGGCGTCACGGCGTTCCATGAATTACGTCGAGGGCTGAAAATGAATCGTAAGTGGCGTGGACGAGTGGTTAGCTTCGCGCGCGTGCACTCGTCCCGCAAGACCTGGAACTCTCGATGCCCGCAGGCGTCTCCTGCGGCGATCTCTGTACGCGCGGACAATTTCACGGCGACTTCGGCGACCGGATCGATGACTGTGCTGAATGCTGCTCCGCTTCGTTTGCGGATCGATGTGACGACAAGCAGCTCTTCAGGTGAAACGATGCGCATCGCCGGGGACGCGGGCTTCACTTATCAGAAGGTCGACGCGAACTGCACGTAGACCCAGCGAGAGTCGGCACTTACACCGGATTCACGTTGCAGGGGCGACGCGTCGAGCTGGATGTCAGATCGTCCAGGGCCATCAGGGCCGTGCCATCAGTGTTGCGGAAGTCGGTACCGCACCCCATATCAGGGTTCCAAAACTTTGCAGGGATAACTATGAAGATCGTGTATGCAACGATCGTCGCGTTCGCGCTGCCGATCACTCTCATCGCACAACCCCCGCAGCCTCCCGCCAACCTCGTTGGTAGTCCAATCAGCACGGTGTTCTGGGCGCGAACCATGGCGTATCAACGAAACCTCGCCCAGGCATTTGACTCCATTCCAGAATCGAAGTTCGGTTACAAACCGACTCCGGCGCAGCAGTCGATTGGATACGTGGCCCAACATCTGGCCAATGACAATTACTTTTTCTGCAACGGCTTTGGAGCGATGAAAGGCACTCGCCCGGCGGGCGATACAGCGACCGCTGACTCGGTGAAGGCGACGTGGCCGAAGTCTCAGCTTGTCACCAAGCTCAAGGAATCGTTCGCGTTCTGCGAGAGTGCTTTCACTCAGATCACTGACGCGAAGCTGGCGGAGAATACAACCATCCAGTTTGGACGCAATCCGCCGCGTGAGCAGCCGCGGGCGGCGATGGTCCTCGGGCATGTAACCGACATGGCGGAGCACTACAGCCAAATCGCGAATTACATGCGCTTGAACAACATGCTTCCGCCGACAGCGCTTCCCCGACCACCTCGTCCAGCTGGAGGTCCGTAACTCGGCGAAGACAAATCTCTCCGCGCCGCTACCATTCATCAGCGAGCATTCCACTGCTTATCACCGAAGATGAGTCGTCACGCCTGAGAGAAATTCACTCGGCCGACCCCGCAGTTATCAAATGGTGGGGTACAGTGGTCGAATGCGCCTCTGGCCTTCGCCAGGTTGGAGCGAGAAGAACTGATGAGCAGTGCCGCCTTCGGTAGCGCTTTAACTCGTGCGCGCCGTTTCTCCTTTTCCTGGGCAGAGGTCGCGCCCTCCACCGACGTGCGCGAGCAGGCCATCCGCCTGCTGCGCGTGCACCGCCTACGTGCTGCGGACGCAGTGCACCTGGCGGCCACAATTATTGCGTCAGACTTTCAAGCCTCCTCGCTCGTTTTCGTCACGCTCGACAAGAATCAGGCAGCCGCCGCCGACAAGGAGGAATTGCAGGTCGTATCGTGATGCGAAGCGACACTGGCAAATACGCGGTCTCACTCCTTCCCGCGCTTCAAGACTCGTGCGTGCTCATCTCTCGAAGAGGGCGTATACCGCGACTATAGCGAGCGCCGCCAAGGGATTGGCCACAAGCTCCAACGCGGTTGATAGAAAATGGCCAGGCTGAAGTCATACCCTCCCGATAGCTGGTTCGCGAGGGTCAGTGTCAGAACCTTTACTTGATTTCGCGCCAATCCCCCGCTCTCACCGGGAATTACTGTGATCACACCGATGCTGTTCGCGATTGACCCCACGGCCGCCAATCCTTGCACGCGAAACGGAAGCGTGACGATGTAGTTACCCGGTTGCGTTGCGGCTATCGTGATGCCGTTGTGACTTTTTCGAAGGATCTGTAGGCTGGCCGCGTTTATCACGTACAGCCATGCTGTGCTGGTTGCCATTGGAACCCCCTCCAGTTAGCGGTTTGTGTATCGCGTTTGAGTACGGATTTACCCACGAGAGCTTCATTGAGTTGGTCGATACTTGTCTGCGAGAGCATTTTTTCTGGGGTTATTAGGACAGACGCAATCCAAAAGACTGCTTGGGTTCGAACTCCACAGCCGTGGCGTAACGGGTGCGGCTTGGGGACTCTCGATTTACCTGAGGCTTCAGCGAGAAAAGTGGGGTACTCAGCACAAGGGCACCATGGTATTACTACATCGCGTCATGACACTACTTCTATTTAGTCGAGCCGACCGATCTATTGTCCTCGCCTGGCTCAACCTTGCCACCGGGGAATTCCCACATTCCAGCCTATCGCTCGTCTTAGGCCGCTGGCAAACGCCGCGGTCGCGCACTCTATGTTTCCACGGCATATAGGCCACTCTCCAACCCAACTCACATGATCTCGCCGCGCTCGTTCCGGACTGTTGCGCTTGCCCTGAGCTCGTTCGTCGCCACTACAACAGTCCCCGGCCCCGCAGTCGCGCAAACACGGGCGGCGAGCAGCATTCCCGCACTCGCGCGCGAATTCGTTTTTACGACACTGACTTTCTCTCCGGCGGGCGCAACGCAGTACGGATTGCACCGCTACGCCGATCCGCGCACAGGACGTGTGCTGGTCCTCGACCAGATGCTGGACGATTTCTCTCCCGCAGAGCTCGCCAAACAGCGCGCGTTCTATCAGGGATTCAAGGAACGACTGGAGAGACTGCCGGCCTCCCGGCTCGACCCGCAAACACAGGCGGATTACGAGCTGCTCCAGAACGCCATCGGATTCGCCTTCTATAGTCTCGACCAGGAGCAGTTCTACCGGTGGAAGCCCCAGCTCTATCCCGAAAACCTCGGCTCGGCGCTCTTCAGCAACATTTCCCTGGAGTACGCGCCGAAGAACGTCCGCGCCCGTGATCTCGCCGCCCGGCTGGAGAAAGTTCCGGTGTTTCTGAATCAGGCGATGCGGAATCTCGACGCATCGAACGAGGTCTTTCGCCGGGTCGGAGTCGAATCCGTCGACGGAGTGCGTGATCTCGTAAAAGGAATGGGAGCCGACTTCGTGCGCGGCACGCCGTCAGCCGCGCGATACACGAAAGCGCAACCCGCTGCGCTGGCCGCGCTCGACGCGTACTCCCGCTTCGTGAGCACGGAGCTTCCGCGCCGGACTCAGCGCGACTGGCGCATGGGCAAAGAACGATTCGACGCGAAGTTCCGCTACTACCTCCAAGTGAGCGGCACTCCCAACGACCTCCTCCGCGCCGCCGAGGACAGCATGCGCACCACTCGGCAGGAAATGCTCAGGCTGTCGGAACCGCTCCACAAGCAGTGGTTTCCATCGCACTCGCACTCCGATGTCACAGGCGATGCGTACCTCAACACCGTCGTAGGGGAAGTACTTGCGCGCATCGGCGCCGAGCACGCGAATCGCGACTCGCTCGTTCAGCAGGGAGAGAAGGACGTAGCGATGCTCGAGAAATACGTTCGCGATAATCGCATCCTGTCGCTCGCTGATTTCTCCAATCTCCGAGTGATTCCCACACCGCTCTTCATGCGCGGGGTCTATGGCGTAGCCGGCGCCGTATTCGCTCCTGCACTCGAGCCCGCACTCTCGACGTTCTACTGGGTGACGCCGATCTCACGCGACTGGGCTGCCGAGAGAGCGGAGTCGAAGATGCGCGAGTACAACAATTACAAATTTCTCCAGATCAGCATTCACGAGGCCGTGCCCGGCCATGCGGTGCAGGGTGAGTACGCGAATCGTGTCACGCCAGAGTGGCGGCGGCTGCTGCGCGCGATCTACGGAAACAATCCATACATCGAGGGCTGGGCCGTCTACGCCGAGCACATGATGGAAACCGCGGGAGTGAACGCAGGCGACCCGGTGAAGATGCATCTCAACGCCCTTAAAGGAATGCTGCGCGTCTACACGAATACGATCATCGACGTCAGGCTGCACACGATGCAGATGCCGGGCGATTCTGCGGTCGCGATGATGATGCGCGACGGATTTCAGGAGCGTCCCGAGGCCGAAGCAAAGCTGCAGCGCGCGCAGCTCGACTACGTGCAGCTCATGACCTACATGGCCGGCGTGCAGGAGTGGACGACCCTCCGGCGTGACGTCGAACAAAAAGAGGGCTCGCGGTTCAATCAGTGCCGGTACCATGATCGGGTGCTGCTCTACGGTCCAGTCCCGGTTCCAACTGTGAGGAAGCTCTACATGGCCGGCGTCGCGCCTACTGCAAAGGCGCCGGTTTCACGATGCGGATGAAGATTTCCAACACGCAGGCCAGACCCTGACTCCGGAGAGAAAGAGAGATGACGCGAACAACATTCAGCCGTTTCGCCGCCCTGGTTCCACTCACCGTTTTCATCGCGTGCGCCAAATCGGATCAGAATGCGGCGACTGACACAGCCGCCAACACATCCGACACTAGCGCGGCAATGGCAGCTCCAGCGAGCCTCGGCCCCGCTGAATACACGGTCGTCGTCAAAAGCAGATGGACGAAAGCAGAGCATCCACTCGAGTGGCCGGCAACAGCGCATTTCTCCGGAGTGATCGGTACGACGCACACTCCGCAGTATTCGATCTTCACAATCGGAACGCCTCCCACACCCGGCCTCGAAGCCCTCTCGGAGATGGGCAAACACACACCACTCGATAACGAGATAAAGGCCGCAATCTCCGCTGGAACCGCAAGCTCGATTTTCGAAACAGCCGGTCTCAAGGACTTCAAGGATTCGCTCGTCACCACTGTGAAGGTCGATGACGCGCATCCGCTCGTTTCACTCGTGATGATGGTCGCGCCGAGCCCTGATTGGTTTACCGGAGTGCGAGAGGTGAATCTCGCCGAGAACGGCGCTTGGGTTCCGTTGCGGACGCTCGATCTGGTCGCCTACGATTCAGGCGGCGATGACGGCACCACCTACATGGCACCCGACAAGGACACGAACCCGAAGAAGCCCACGTCGCAGGCGATGACGCCGCACTTCGTCATCAACGGTAGTGTGGTTCCCGTTGGAAGCGTGACTTTCACGAAGAAACCCTAGCGCAAAACTCCGCGACGATCCACCAGGCCCGCGTCGAGCGACATTCTTTGATCGTGTTGCTCGACCGGGATCGAAAACTCCGTCTGGCGATTCCATCCCAGTGAGTAAGCCCTCACGCGAATCATCGCCGAGCGTGCCTCTGCCGGATCTCCAAACGGAGTTTTGCGCCAGCGGTAGCTCTGTGGAAGGATCCGGGACGTGAGACGAAGGCTCGCCATCGAAGTATGTGACGTGAGCGCGACGAACGCGCTCCCTCCCTCACGCGCCGAGCGCGACAGGCGAACCATCTCCGTCCCCACCGGCTCGGCACCGGCGAGCACTAATAGAGAGAACCCTCCGCACCGCAACAATTCCTCCGCACACCGAAGCGAATTGATGCGATTGGCCGGACGAACGAGCACCGGCCCATCCTCCCAGAAGTCGCCGACAATGGTCCCGAGCGCATCGATCCATGCCGCACGCTCACCAGTGGCGACAGTTGTATGACACGCCGCGCGCAAAACCGCAGTCGCCCCTCCCCTCGGAAGCCAGACCGAAAGCCGACCCCTCGGCAGCCCGCCGCCGGGAAGAATTGCATCGAGCGGCTGGACCCCTGTTGTGACCGGCTCCGCCGTCCGATGAGTGACCGGAGTCGCATCGGGAAAACGCTGCTCGAGCAGCGACCGGAGAAGAGGGAGAACGGACACGTGGGCTTACCCTGATTTTAACCCGAATAAAACCCGAAAGCAACAACCCTCGCCGCATCCCGCACAGACCCCTTAGCTTGTCATCAAATTCAGCGAGGCCAGCATGAAAAGTTTGTGGAACTCCAACGCGCGTGAGCTGCTCGCACAGCGGCTCGACCGCCTCAAGCCCGACGCGCCATCGCAATGGGGACGAATGAGCGCCCCGCAGATGGTCACGCATGTAGTCGACGCGCTCAAGATGGCAACTGGAGAGATCCCGACCGCAGGCAGGAAACTGCCGATTCGGTTCACTCCGCTGAAACAGCTCATCATCTACGGTCCGCCCTTCCCGAAGAATGCGCCGACCGCGCCCGAGCTTCTGGTCAGGCAATGCGAAGACTTCGACGCCGAGCGCGCGAATCTCAAAGCGATGATGGATACCTTCGCCAGGATCTCTGCCGATACCGAGTTTCCGCAACACCCCGCATTTGGAAAGCTGTCGCGCCGAGCGTGGGGAGCGCTCGCCTACAAGCACATCGATCACCACTTCAAACAGTTTGGAATCTGACGGTCGCGCGTCTCAATCGCAGTTGAACACCAGAGCTCGGGCTAGCTCGGGCGGCGACGGATGATCCACCGATTGCTCGCGAGGCTCGTCCTTGCCGTTCACGTTGCGTACGTGGCCTTCGTGCTATTCGGGAGTTTCCTGGTCTTCCGGTGGCCCTCGATGGTCTACTTCCACCTCGCTGCCGTTGTCTGGGCGTTTGCGACGCTCGCGTTTGACCTCGGCTGCCCCCTGACGCCCTGGGAAAAAACCTTGCTGAGGCGCGGCGGAATCGAGCCGTACCCCGAGGGATTCCTCCAGCACCACGTTCTTCGAACGCGCTTCGCGCCGGAGGATTCCCGCAGGAATCACACGATCGTCGGTCTGATCGTGCTCGCACTGAATGCCGCGGTGTACTCGGCAGCTTTCCTGGGCGGCTGAGCTGCGCTTTTTTGCGGTGGCGTTTCACTATCCGCCGAATCCGCTAAATCCGCCAAATCGCCTGTCTGGGCTTGCCACCCCGCTGTCTTCCGGCTCACTTTTCAGAGCCGACCCCGCCGCGATCTCCACCTTGCAGTGACCGGAGTGGCTCCGCAGAAAAATCCCACCTTCGCCGGGCAGAGCCCTGAACCATGCGCGAGTATAAAAGCGAAGACATTCGCAACATTGCCGTCGTCGGACACGGCGCGAGCGGCAAGACCACTCTGGTAGACGCCCTCGCATTCGTGTCCGGAACCTCAAAGCGTCACGGGTCTGTTCGTGACGGAACCGCGCTGACCGACTTCACAAAAGAAGAAACGGAGCGCGGTTTTTCAATCAGTCTGGCGTGTGCGCACGCCGAATGGATGGACTCGAAGATCAACCTCCTCGACACGCCGGGTTACTCGGACTTCCAGGGAGACGCGATCGCGGGCCTGACGGCTGCCGACGGAGCGCTCGTCGTCATCAGCGCGACTGCCGGCGTCGAAGTCGGCACGACGCACATGTTCAACGAGGCAATGGCACGGCGGGACCCGATTCTCTTCGTCGTATCGATGATCGACAAGGAGCATGCTTCGTTCGACTCGGTCTACGAGGGAATCAAGTCGAAGCTCACGCCGCGCGTGATCCCGGTCGAAATCCCGATTGGTGAAGGCCCGGAGTTTCACGGGATTCTCAACCTCTTCGACAAGAAAGCTCACCTGTTCAAAAAAGGAACGAAGGCGGGCGAGTACGATGAGGTCGACGTTCCCGAGGAGCACAAGGCGCAGTTCGACAAGTACTATGAGCAGCTGATCGAGACCATCGCCGCCACCGACGATGTCTTGCTCGAGCGCTACCTCGGCGGCGAGGAGATCGCGCGCGCCGATGCTCTGAACGCGATGAAGGAAGCGATGAAGCGGCAGGAAGTTTTCCCGCTTTTTTGCTGCTCGTCAGAGCTCACTTATGGAACGCAGGCACTGCTGACGAAGATCGTCGAGCTGATGCCCACGGCTTACGAGATGGAAGAGCTGCATGCCTTCGTCGGCTCGGAGGGCGACCACACGGTGGAGATACATGCGCTCGACGATGGTCCATTCACAGCGCTCGTCTTCAAGACACACTCCGAGCCACACGTGGGAGACGTTTCATATTTCCGCACGTTTTCGGGCGTTCTTCACAACGCGCAGGAGGTCTACAACGCCACGCGTGGAATCGCCGAGAAGATGGCGCACCTGGCGATTCCGCAGGGAAAGGAGCGGGCGGATGTACCCGTCCTGCACCCGGGCGACATCGGCTGCGTCGCGAAACTCAAGAACACGCACACGAACGACACCCTTTCCACCCGCGAGCATCCGGTTCGTCTGCCCGCAATCGAGTTTCCGGAGCCGAGGGTCGTCTATGCGGTGCATGCAACAGCCCGGGGCGAAGAGGAAAAGCTCCAGCAGGGACTGCATCGACTGCACGACGAGGATGTGAGCTTCCAGACGCATTACAATCCCGAGACGCACGAGACAATCGTCGCGGGCCTGGGTGAGCGACACCTCGATGTTGTAATGGCGCGGCTCAAGAGACAGTACGGCGTGCAGACTGAGCTCAAGAAGCCGAAGATCGCGTACCGTGAGACACTCGCGGCCAAGGCGCAGGGACAAGGCCGGCATAGAAAACAGAGCGGCGGGCGCGGCCAGTTCGGTGACTGCTGGGTTCGCATCGCCCCGACAAAACGGGGAACCGGATATCAGTTCGTGAACGCGATTGTGGGAGGCTCGATTCCCTCGAAGTTCATTCCCGCAGTGGACAAGGGAATTCAGGAAGCGTCAGCGCATGGAGTACTCGCGGGATATCCGATGGTGGATTTCCAGGTCGAGCTGTACGATGGATCGTATCACTCCGTGGATTCGTCGGAGCAGGCGTTCAAGATGGCCGGCATTCAGGCGTACAACGCAGTGGCATCGAAGTGCAAGCCTATCCTTCTCGAGCCGCTGGATGAGATCGAAGTGACAACGCCTGACCGCTTTGTCGGGGATGTGCTGGGTGATCTCTCGTCGCGTCGCGGCCACATTCTGGGGACAGACTCGCTACCCGGCGGTTTTTCTCGCGTGCGTGCGGTTGTACCGCAGGCGGAGCTACATCTCTACGCGACAGACCTATATTCGAAGACGCACGGACACGGCAACTTCGTTCAGCGCTTCAAGGGTTACGAGCCTATGCCAGGTGAAGCGGCACAGCGTGTGATCAACGAAACGAAGGGCGCGAAGGAAGCAGTTGGGTGAGCGATACTTCTCTGTAGTAAGCACGGCCACGTCCTTCTGCACCGCTTGGCGGTGCCTAAACCAACCCTCCTCAATCTTCATGACATCCCCTGAAAAGATGCACGTAAAGCTGTTGTTCGCCGCATTCGCATTGATCGTCGGTTGCGCTACTGCTCAACAGGAACTGGACCCGACTCCGGTACCGGGCTCGACGACGGTATACCTGGTTCGCCACGCTGAAAAGGAGGTCGGCTGGGCAAAAGACCCCGACCCGGCAATTTCAGCGGCCGGGCACGTGCGGGCCAAAGCGCTCGCGACAAGGCTTGACTCGGCCGGTATCAAGGCAATAGTGGTAACTCAATTCCGGCGCACCGAGGAAACAGCGGCGCCGCTCGCATCAGCGATCGGCGTTACGCCCGAGGTTGTGAGCGCAGGACGGAAGGGCGATGCGGACAGCGCAGTGGCGGCTGTTATGCGGCATCGTGGCGAAAACGTGCTAATCGTCGGACACAGCAAAACCCTCGCCGATATCATCCAGGCATTTGGTGGCCCCAGACTGGCACACCTCTGCGAGAATCAATACTCGATTTTATATGTCATGCATTTGCCGCCCACGGGACCGCCAAAACTGGTGACACAGCACTACGGGAGAGGCGACCCGCCTATCGAGCTTGGATGCAGCTCGATGTAGGAATGAATTTCACTTTCATTCGGAGCAGGATGTGATAAAGCATAGCTTGACCTTGGTCGCTTTGGTCGGACTGAATCTCGCGCCGACGCGGTTGAGCGGTCAGACGGTCACGTACGCCTCAGCGAACCGGCAGATCGCGGCTGCGGTAAGTCCTCTTCCGGCGCCGCTTCGCGGCAGTGCGACCGTGCTCGGATACCGTCCGGACGGGAAGCTGGTGACGCTTCGAAAAGGATCGAACGACATGATATGCCTTGCCGACGAACCGGCGCAGGAGCGGTTCCACGTTGCGTGCTACCACAAGTCGCTCGAGCCGTTCATGGCGCGTGGACGTGAGCTGCACGCGCGAAAGCTTTCGCGAGAGGCGATCGACGGCATCCGTCTCGCTGACGTGAAGCGCGGGCGTTATTCGATGCCCTCCAAGCCTGCGGCGCTGTATCAATACTTCGCGCCGCGGGATAGCGTGGACGCTGCTACGGGTGCAGTCAACGGCGCGTCGTATCTCTACGTTGTTTACACGCCGTACGCGACTCCCGAGTCGACGGGACTGACTGCGAATCCGCTCGCGGGTGGGCCATGGATCATGTACCCTGGAAAGCCGTGGGCGCACATCATGATTGCGCCGCAGCAGACAGCGCGCGTGACACCATAGACGACACGGCGAGCCAGTGTCTGACGAGGGCGCAGACGAGGGCCTGTATGTAATTCGAAGCTTCTCCAACGACATGGAGGCGAGCCTCGCGGAAGCGGTTCTCGAGGCGAACGGTATTCCATCCACGCGCATTTCCGACGACGCCGGCGGGATGATGCCGTGGCTGCATTCGCTTCACCCGATTCGATTGATGGTGCGGCGGGAGGACGTCGAGGTCGCAGTGACGCTTCTCGATGGCGGCACTCCCGCTGAGCCATCCCCGGATTGAGGCAGTGTCCAAGGGTTACGGAGACAACCCGGGAGTAATCGCCCCGCCGCCGTTGATCTACGGCATTCCTCTGGCGGTGGGATTGTACATGGACAGAACGGATCCGTTTCCGATGATGCCGGCGCAATACGCGCAATGGATTGGGAGTGCGCTCATCGCCTGGGCTGCTGTTCTGGGAGTTTCCGCATTCGCCCAGTTCTGGCGAAAGCACACGTCGGTGATGCCTCACCGCCCGACAACAGCAATCATAGAGACCGGGCCATTTCGGTTCACCCGGAATCCGTTGTACGTGTCGCTCGCACTCGGTTACATCGGAATTGCAATCCTGCTGAACAGCGCATGGCCGCTGTTGCTGTTACCGCTGGTTCTGCTCGTGATGCATCGCGGAGTGGTCCTGCGCGAGGAGCGTTACCTGGAGCAGAAGTTCGGCGACGAGTACAATAGCTACAAAACGAGAGTGCGTCGCTGGATCTAACTCAGTGAACGATCAGCGTCCGTGTGTACTTCATGCGCTTCGCCGGCCGACCGGTCACGTTCGTCCCCACAGTGCCGCTCGTCAGGGCTCGAACATCTCTCCGAGTCGCCGTCCGGAGATGGTGGTTGAGTTCATCGGGGGATATCACCATGCAGGGTCGAGTCTTGCGGATCTCACTCCCGCGAGTCGGATCGAGCGCGACGAGAGACCTCCCCGCGGTTTGGGACGCGCGTCGGACGTGCTACCGCCATTCCCACTCCGTGCGCTCGAACTCAGTGCGCCCGGTGGACTCCAGAACATCGGCGCCGGCAGCATGTAGCTGTCGTGCGGCTTCAGCCCATCCCGCCCGAGCCCGGTGAGCAGTGGCGATCACAATTCGTCCTTCTTCTGCGTGGAGCTCGACCTCGTCCTTTAGTCCAGCCTGTTCAAGCAAGGGCTTCGGAATGCGGATGCCCTGCGAGTTGCCGATTCGAACGATGCGGGACCGCATTATTAGCTCGTGTATACAGTGGGCTTACAATGTAGTCACATGATGTTTTCCGGGGTAACGGACCATTGTCGCAGGCTCTTTTCGCGGACACCCTGCCCTATGGTAGGCTGGAGGGAGTTTCGTGCAACTGGGTCCTTGACCGAATCATCCCTCCAAATCAGCGCGCGGTCAGACGGCTGAAGTTGTCGGCGAGCTCGTTCGCGCGGCGCACCGAGAATTCACCGAGACAGGCAACACGCGTGCGTGCCCAGAGCGGACCTTCAGTTCCGCGTCCGCGCCGCCTGCATTCCGTGTCGCGATAGACAAGCCAGCTTCTCTGCCCTGCACGCAGCCGCTGGACGGACGGCGGATCCTTCTGCCCTGGCCTCACACCCTGCTGCCGCCGCATCTCGATGATGAGCGCACGGTAAACGCCATTCAACCGCCTGTCTGCCTCGGCGAGCCTCGACTGCACACACCGGGTTTGATTGGCTGATCCCGGTGAGTTGCAGGGATCGCCCGTTGTTCTCCGAGCCGGCGATGATTTCGCGACCGGACGGGAAGGTGATGGCCGCGCAGTTGGGGCGGCGGGAGGCGCTTCCGGCGGGGCGGCGGGAGGCGCTTCCAGCGGGGCAATGGTATCGATGGCACCGAGCGACGTGTCCGACCCAATTCCACGGGGCGGGTTGTATTGACCGATCGAATCGATAAGCAGCGTGTCGCGATTCGCGAGTGCAAGGTCCGCGGCCAGCGCAGAGTCGGCGGCGATATCGTCTCGCGTTCTTACAGGTTCGTCTTTTTTCCCGCATGCGGTCCAAAGAAATGCAGCGACAGCGAGCAGTAGAATTCGGGAAGCTCGGAAATTTTTCATTCCTGTCATTCGAGGCGGGTGATTGCCAACACGCGAGCAGCCACGTATTCAATGGGCCATGCTGAGACGCGCTGTTACCCACGAATTCTACCGGAAGCTCGGCGTTGTCGCACTTCTCCTGGTGTGCGGGTGCGCGACGACGCGGCAGGCTGTCCCTGACCTTACCATTGTTTATCTCGTGCGTCACGGCGAGAAAAACACGGCGGTCGCCAACGATCCCGATCCCGCGCTGACGGCGGCGGGCCGCGCGAGAGCCGAAGTGCTGGCGGAAAGACTCGGCAACGCGGGAGTCACGAACATCATCTCCACTCAGTGGACGCGCACGCGTGAAACCGCGCGGCCGCTGGCGACCCGGCTTGGTGTGACTACCGAGATCGTTCCAACCGGCGGGTCAGCCTTTGCCGACAGCACGAGGGCGGCGGTGCTTCGTCACCGAGGCGGAACGATCCTCGTCGTCGGCCACAGCAATACCATCAGCTCGGTCATCGCCGCTCTCGGCGGCCCTCGTCTGCCCGATCTCTGCGACAGCGAGCACTCGAGCCTGTTCGTGATGAGGATCACGAAATCGCCCGGGCCGATGATCGTGCGCGAGCACTACGGCGCGGCTGATCCGGCGCCAGATTCCGCCTGCAATGCCATGCGGGCGCGCTGACGCCGGATTTCCACGATTATCTAGAACACGAGCTTGAGTCCCGCACTGAGTGCGACGTTGTGCGACGTCTTCGCGTCGACGATGTCGACCTGCGTCGCCTCCTGGAAGTCGAACTTGCCGATGTAATCCTTGGCGACGAGGCGCAGGCCGATGTTCTGTGCGAACGGGATATCCACGCCGAGCCCTGCGTTGAACGCGGTGTTCGTTGCGCTCCGCGAGAATCCTGAGACGTCGACGTCGTACTTCATCGCACCGGCGCCTACCTGAACGAACGGGACAATCCCACGGTCCCCACTGCCGTAACCGGGTGCGCTCAGCTGCAGGCCCGCATCGTACAGCCAGACCGCGCTCTTTCCGAAAGTGATGCTGCCGAGGAGCGGCAGGCCAACGCTCAAGTCGGGCTCGGTATAGCCGACGTTTCCGAACACTGAAACGGTATTGCCAAGCGGAAGGTTGAGCTGCACGCCGTAAATCGGCGAGGCCTTGCTCTTGAGAGTGGTATTGAGCGGACCATCGACAAGCTCGCCGAAGGTCATATAGCCTGCGTAAGGCGAGACGGCCATCGACTGCGAGCTCTGCTGAGTGCGCTTGGTGCGACTGGTGCGCTGTGCCGACGCCGGCACTGCTACGATGACGAACGCTACCGCGAATGTGGCGGCTGAAATGACAAGTTTTCTGAACACGAGACCTCCCGGTCACCGAATGTTGATGCTATCCGGGCGCCGGGAGGGGCAGTTACGATGCCGAACTTCTTCCTGCGTGTGTGAAGCGCTCTAACCGATTGCGGCGTTGACTCTTGAGTCGATTCAGCCAGAGCGTTCGTCCACGCGCAATGTCATGCGAATTGGACACAACAGTGTCCAGTCTGTCATTGCAGTGAGACGCTAGGTGCGCGGCAGAGACGTGTAGTTCCCGCTCTTGATGTCGCGCGCGCCGACCGCAACTCCAGTGGCGACGCTCAACGCAAACGCTATCGCGGTGCCGATTCCCACGAGCGGGAGCAGCCACACTACAGGAAGCACGATGAGAAACGCGACGATTCCGGCGACAATTGGCGCAGTGCCTTTCTGCGCGCCATCGACGTAACGCAGGCGATCGCGGACAAACCTCCGCGCGCCACTGTATCCGACCAACACCGCCGCAAGCACGATGAGAAGCGTAATCATACCGAACATGGACACCTCCTTATGGAAGTCCCTACCGGATTTGGCGGCTGGAAGTTTCGCGGAAACATCGTAATCTCATTCATGGCCGGCAAGCTTACAGACACCGAGCAAGCAGTTGTTCACATCAGGACGCGCCGCGGCGAAACGCCACCGGTAGATATAGATGCAAACATTGGGCGCGCATCGACTCTGCCCGCCGCCGTGTATTCCGATCCTGCGTACTACGAGTTACAGAAGGACTCGGTGTTTGCCAGAAGCTGGCAGTGGGCGGGCGACGCCGCACGTGTCAAGGCTCCCGGTCACGTCCTTCCGTTCACGCTGCTCGAAGGATGCCTAGACGAGCCGCTTGTTCTTGTCTCGGACGAAGACGCCGAGGTGCGCTGTCTCTCCAATGTGTGCACGCACCGTGGCGCGCTCGTCGTCGAAGGCGAGGGTCATCTCAAGAACATCCGCTGCCGCTACCACGGGCGTCGCTTCAACATGGACGGCACCTTCGCGTCGATGCCGGAGTTCGATGGTGCGGAAGGATTTCCGAGCCCGGCAGATGACCTCCCCCGCCTTCCGCTCCGCAAATGGGGACCACTGCTGTTCACGGGTCTCGATCCCGCGATCTCGTTCGAGGAATGGATTGAACCGGTGGAAGCGAGAGTCGGCTGGATGCCGCTCGATCAATTTCGGCGAGATCCGAACGGGTCGCGCGAGTATCTGATCAACGCCAACTGGGCGCTGTACTGCGACAACTATCTGGAGGAATTCCACATTCCCTATGT